>LIBD01000028.1 GCA_001437855.1 Actinobacteria bacterium BACL4 MAG-120820-bin23
TTACGCAACAACCATTGGGTGGAAAAGCACAATTTGGTGGACAGCGATTTGGTGAGATGGAAGTTTGGGCACTAGAAGCTTATGGAGCTGCCTACACATTACAAGAGTTACTTACCATTAAATCTGACGATGTCTTAGGCCGAGTAAAGGTTTATGAGGCAATTGTTAAGGGTGAAAATATTCCAGAACCAGGAATTCCTGAGTCATTTAAGGTTTTGGTAAAAGAAATGCAATCACTTTGTTTAAATGTTGAAGTACTTTCTTCAGAGGGAGTTGCAATTGAAATGCGCGACACCGATGAAGAGGTCTTTAGAACCGCTGAAGAGTTAGGTATCAACTTATCCCGAGTTGAACCAAGTTCTGTAGAAGAAGTGTGAGGAGAGGATAACTATGTTAGATGTTAACTTTTTTGATGAGTTAAGAATCGGTCTTGCCTCTACTGACAATATTCGTGAGTGGTCATTTGGTGAGGTTAAAAAGCCAGAGACTATTAACTACCGAACACTTAAGCCAGAAAAAGATGGTCTATTTGATGAAAAAATCTTTGGTCCAACTCGTGACTGGGAATGCTATTGCGGAAAGTATAAGCGCGTTCGATTTAAAGGAATTATCTGCGAGAGGTGCGGAGTTGAAGTAACTCGAGCAAAAGTTCGTCGTGAGCGAATGGGACATATTGAGCTAGCAGCGCCAGTAACTCATATCTGGTACTTCAAAGGTGTGCCAAGTCGTCTTGGTTACTTACTTGATCTTGCGCCAAAGGATTTAGAGAAGGTTATTTACTTTGCGGCATACATGATCACAGAGGTTGATACTGAAGCTCGCGCTGAGGATATGCCGACATTAGAGAAGAAGTATTTAGCAGATTACAAAAAGATTGAGACTCGTCGCGATCTTGAATTAGATGCTCGTACTAAAAAGATGGAAGCTGATTTAGCAGAACTTGAAGATGAGGGTGCAAAGGCTGATGCCCGTCGTAAGGTGCGTGAAGCTGGTGAACGTGAGTTAAAGACACTTCGTGATCGCTCCCAACGAGAGTTAGATCGACTAGAGGCAGTCTGGACTCGATTTAAAAATCTTAAAGTTCAAGATCTTGAAGGTGATGAATCACTTTATCGCGAACTTCGTGATCGCTTTGGTGTTTACTTTAAAGGTTCAATGGGAGCAGAGGCGATTCAGTCTCGTCTGCAAACCTTTGATCTACAAACTGAGTTTGATAAGTTAACTGATCTTTCGCAAACTGGAAAGGGTCAGAAGAAGACTCGCGCCATTAAGCGATTAAAGGTTGTTAACTCATTCTTAAGTACTCGCAACAAGCCAGCATCTATGGTGCTTGATTGTGTGCCAGTTATTCCACCAGATCTTCGTCCAATGGTTCAGTTAGATGGTGGTCGATTTGCAACTAGCGATCTAAATGATTTATATCGCCGAGTTATTAACCGAAATAATCGTCTTAAGCGCTTAGCTGATCTTGGTGCACCTGAGATTATCGTTAACAACGAAAAGCGTATGTTGCAAGAAGCGGTTGACTCATTATTTGATAACGGCCGACGTGGCCGACCAGTAACTGGTCCTGGAAATCGCCCACTTAAATCTTTATCTGACATGCTTAAAGGTAAGCAAGGACGTTTCCGTCAAAACTTACTTGGTAAGCGCGTTGATTACTCAGGTCGTTCAGTAATTGTTGTGGGACCACAACTTAAATTGCATCAGTGCGGTCTGCCAAAACAAATGGCACTTGAATTATTCAAGCCATTTGTGATGAAGCGATTGGTTGATTTAAATCATGCACAAAATATAAAGTCAGCAAAGCGAATGGTTGAGCGTGCTCGGCCAGTAGTTTGGGATGTATTAGAAGAGGTAATTGCTGAGCATCCGGTATTACTAAACCGTGCACCAACACTGCACCGTCTTGGCATTCAAGCATTTGAACCACAATTAGTTGAAGGTAAGGCTATTCAAATTCACCCATTAGTTTGCACTGCATTTAACGCAGACTTTGATGGTGATCAGATGGCAGTTCACCTTCCATTATCAGCTGAAGCACAAGCAGAGGCTCGAGTATTAATGCTTTCTAGCAATAATATTTTGTCTCCAGCTTCAGGTCGACCAATTACATCTCCTACCCAGGACATGGTGCTTGGCCTTTACTTCCTAACCTCACTTCGTGAGAAGCAATTAGGAGAGGGCAGAGCATTCTCATCAATTGCTGAAGGCGTAATGGCATTTGATCAAGGTTCACTTTCACTACAAGCAAAAATTAAATTGCGAATTGATAAGAGTGGTGTGGCCGAGACTCGCGAAACCACATTAGGTCGAGCATTATTTAATGAAGTGCTACCAGCTGATTTCCCATTTGTTGATTACGATGTAACTAAGAAATTACTTGGTTTGATCGTAGATAACTTAGCTGAAGGTTATGCAAAGGTAACTGTGGCTCAAACTCTAGATGCACTTAAATCACTTGGCTTCTACTGGGCAACACGCGCTGGTGTAACAATCTCAATTAATGATGTTGTAACTCCAGGACGTAAGCGCGAGATCCTAGAAGGTTATGAAACTAAGGCCGATAAGGTTCAATCACAGTATGAAAAGGGATTGATTACTGATGATGAGCGTCGTCAAGAGTTAATTGAGATTTGGACACTTGCAACTAATGAGGTTGCAAAGGAGATGGAAGATAACTTCCCTCGTACAAATCCAGTTTGGATGATGGTTTACTCAGGTGCGCGTGGAAATATGATGCAGATCCGCCAAATCGCAGGTATGCGCGGACTTGTAGCTAACCCAAAGGGTGAAATTATTCCGCGTCCGATTAAATCTAACTTCCGGGAAGGTCTTTCAGTTCTTGAATACTTCATCTCTACCCACGGTGCTCGTAAAGGTTTGGCCGATACCGCACTTCGTACTGCAGACTCAGGTTACCTAACCCGTCGTCTGTGCGATGTGGCACAAGATGTAATTATTCGTGAAGAAGATTGTGGAACCGATCGTGGTCTAACACTTCGAATTGCAGCTAAAGATTCAACCGGCACATTAGTTCGAGATGATCATGTTGAGACCTCATTATTTGGTCGTAACTTAGCCGAAGACATAAGCGCTGCCGGCAAAGTTATTTTGGCCGCTGGTACAGATCTAGGTGATCGCAATATCGATACCCTGGTTGCTGCCGGTGTTGAAGAGGTAAAGGTTCGCTCAGTATTAACTTGCGATAGCAAGGTTGGTCAGTGCGCAATGTGTTACGGCCGATCAATGGCTGCTGGAAAGTTAGTTGATGTCGGCGAAGCAGTAGGAATTATTGCCGCGCAATCAATTGGTGAGCCAGGAACTCAGTTAACCATGCGTACCTTCCACACTGGTGGTGCTCAATTACTTGGTGAAACTCAAATTACTCATGGTCTCCCTCGTGTGCAAGAGCTTTTCGAAGCTAGAACCCCAAAGGGTGTAGCACCAATTGCTGAAACTGCTGGAACTGTTTCATTCCTAGAGGATGCAAAGGGTAAGAAGATTGTTGTTACCCCAGATGATGGTGGAGAGGCAGTTGCTTATCCAATTACCCGTCGTCAAAAACTTCTAGTTGAAGAGGGTACACGAGTTATTGTGGGTCAACAATTAGTTGTTGGCGCAATTGATCCTAAGCAAGTACTTCGTATTTTAGGACCACGCCAAACTCAAATTCACTTAGTAAGTGAAATTCAAGAGGTTTATCGTATGCAGGGTGTTTCGATCCACGATAAGCACATTGAAATTATTGTTCGCCAAATGTTAAAGCGCATTACTGTGCTAGAACCAGGCGATACCGATCTACTTCCAGGAGAGTTAGTTGAGCGCGGTCGCTTTGAAGAAGAGAACCGTCGCGTAGTTTCAACTGGTGGTAAAGCAGCTTCAGGTCGGCCAGAGCTTATGGGAATTACCAAAGCATCTTTGGCAACTGAATCCTGGTTATCTGCCGCCTCATTCCAAGAGACAACACGCGTCCTAACCGATGCCGCGTTATCTGAAAAGAGTGATCCACTACTTGGACTTAAGGAAAACGTAATCATTGGTAAGTTGATTCCAGCTGGTACTGGTCTTGCTCGATACCGAAATGTTCGAGTTGAGCCAACTGAGGAAGCAAAGGCTGCAGTTTATGCCGCTTACGATGAGTATGAATTCACACCATTTGAATCACAAGGATCAGGTGAAGCGGTTCGTTTGGATGAGTTCGAGGTTAGATAATTACTTAAAAGTTAAAAGCCGGTGCTAAAAAAGCACCGGCTTTTTTATTAACCTTTTAAAAATACCGTTAATGCTCCCGCTATGAAGTGGCAGATAAAGCCAGCTGCGGTTAATACATGAAACAACTCATGAAAGCCAAACCAGTTGATTGAAAAATTTGGCTTCTTTATTGCATAAATTATGCCGCCAACTGAGTAACAGATTCCACCAGCTAGCACTAGGACAAAGATTGCCACGCCACCCTGATCTAAAAATTCAGGTAGATAAATAACTGCTGCCCAACCAAGTGCGATATAACCGCCAACATATAACCATCTCGGAGCTGAAAGCCAAAAAATTCTAAGTAGTGAACTAAGTAGTGCTCCACCCCAAGCCAGAATTAATAGCAATCTTGCTTGTCCTGGTTCTAATAAATAAATTGCAAATGGGGTGTAGGTACCAGCAATTAATATTGCAATATTAGAGTGATCAATCCTGCGCCAGATCGCTTTATTCTTATCAGTCCACGCCACCCGGTGATAAAGAGCGCTGCAGGTAAATAAGGTAACTGCAGTTAGGGTAAAAATTCCTAAGGTAATTCGACCCCGAAGCTCATCGGCCAGCGTGATCAGAATTAAGCCAGCCACCAGGCTGATTGGTGACATAACCAGGTGCACAATTCCTCGAAGTTTTGGCTTTTCCATCCATTAACCATAAGCGCCAATCGACCCAAAGCTTCGGCGTGTCGTAAAGGGGAGATTAGGGATCATAGGAGTAAAAGCACCGTTTTGACCCACCCCATATCACTGGGCTACCCTTGCCGACCTTGCTCTTTTAATTTAAGAGCCGCACCAGCATGCAATTTATTTGCATGTTATCTGCAAGGAACGGGCAACACACCCGACCTCGTGGGTCGGGAAGCGGAGCGTAAATTTAAAAGTTTAAGGGTAAATAATTTTAAAAAAAATTATTTAAAAATTCTAGAAATAGGAGAAAAGTTAAGTGCCAACAATCCAGCAGCTGGTCCGTAAGGGCCGCTCCGAGAAGACAGACAAGACGAGCACACCTGCATTAAAGGGTAGTCCGCAACGTCGTGGTGTTTGCACTCGTGTTTACACAACAACTCCTAAGAAACCAAACTCTGCCCTTCGTAAAGTTGCACGTGTTCGCCTAACCAGTGGAATGGAAGTAACTGCATATATTCCTGGCGAAGGACATAACTTACAAGAGCACTCAATTGTTTTAGTTCGCGGTGGTCGTGTTAAAGATCTACCTGGCGTTCGTTACAAAATTGTTCGCGGCTCCCTTGATACTCAAGGTGTTAAAGATCGTAAGCAATCACGTTCTCGCTATGGTGCTAAGAAGGAGAAGAAGTAATGCCACGTAAAGGCCCAGTTGCAAAAGAGCCAGTTGTTGCCGATCCGGTATACAGCTCACCTGTTGTTACCTCACTAATTAATAAAATTTTAATGCATGGCAAGCGAAGCACTGCTGAAGCAATTGTTTATGGTGCACTTGAGAATTGCCGAGAGAAAACCAGTACGGATCCAGTTATTACCTTAAAGCGAGCATTAGATAACGTAAAGCCAACAGTTGAAGTTAGATCTCGCCGTGTTGGTGGCGCTACCTACCAAGTACCAGTTGAAGTTAAGCCAGCTAGAGCATTAGCTCTTGGCCTTCGTTGGATTGTAGATAATTCCAGAGAGCGCCGTGAGAAATCAATGGCTGAGCGGTTAGGCAATGAATTAATTGATGCCAGCAACGGACTAGGGGCCGCAGTTAAAAAGCGTGAAGATACACACAAGATGGCTGAAGCAAACAAGGCGTTTGCTCACTATCGCTGGTAATTAAGAGATAACGGGAGAAGAGAAAAATGTCAGTTGCAACCGCAATCGATTTAGCCAAGGTTCGAAACATTGGAATCATGGCGCACATTGACGCGGGTAAAACTACGACCACTGAGCGAATTCTTTTCTACACCGGTATTAACTACAAAATTGGTGAGGTACATGAGGGCGCAGCCACCATGGACTGGATGGAGCAAGAGCAAGAGCGCGGAATCACTATTACATCTGCAGCAACTACCTGTCATTGGAAAGATCACATGATTAACATCATTGATACTCCTGGCCACGTAGATTTCACAGTTGAAGTAGAAAGATCGCTTCGAGTATTAGATGGTGCAGTTGCAGTATTTGATGGTGTTGCCGGAGTTGAGCCACAATCTGAAACAGTTTGGCGTCAAGCAGATCGTTACAACGTTCCTCGTATTTGTTTTGTTAATAAGCTAGATCGCACCGGTGCATCATTTGATCGCTGCGTAGATATGATCAAGTCTCGTCTTAATGCCACACCATTAGTACTGCAGATTCCAATTGGATTAGAGGGTGATTTTTCTGGCCTAGTAGATCTAATTGCAATGAAGGCATTGGTTTGGCCAGGAGAGACTAAAAAGGGTGAAGATTATTTAATTGAAGAGATCCCAGCTAATTTAGTTGAGAAGGCAAAGCAAGCACGTCATGAATTATTAGAAACTCTTGCTGATTGCGATGATGTTGTAATGGAGAAGTACCTAGAGGGTGCTGAGTTAACTGAAGAAGAGATTATTGCTGGAATCCGTCGCGCAACCCTGGCTGATAAAGCAACACCAGTTCTTACTGGTTCTGCATTTAAGAACAAGGGTGTGCAACCAATGCTGGATGCGGTAAATCGTTACCTACCAAGCCCACTTGATGTAAAAGCAATTGTTGGTCACAAGCAAGGAGATTCAACAGTTGAAATTGAGCGTCAACCAAAAAATGATGAGCCATTCTCAGCACTAGCTTTTAAAATTATGCGAGATCCTCATCTAGGTAAATTGACCTTCGTCCGGATTTACTCTGGCTCATTATCAGCTGGAACTGCAGTACTAAATTCAACTAAAGATAGAAAAGAAAGAATTGGAAAGATCTATCAAATGCACGCTAATAAGCGTGAGGAGATGGAATCAGCCGGCGCCGGAATGATTATTGCGGTAATGGGTCTTAAAGATACGACTACCGGTGAAACTTTATGTGATGTTGATAAGCCAGTAATTTTAGAATCAATGGATTTCCCAGCTCCAGTTATCTCAGTAGCAATCGAACCAAAGACCAAGGCAGATCAAGAAAAACTTGGCGTTGCAATTCAATCCTTAGCCGAAGAAGATCCAACTTTCCATGTTAAATCAGATGAAGAGACTGGCCAGACAATTATCTCTGGTATGGGTGAGTTGCACTTAGAAATTTTAGTAGACCGAATGAAGCGTGAATTTAAAGTAGAGGCAAATGTTGGTAAACCACAGGTGGCATACCGCGAAACATTACGCAAAACAGTTTCTCGTTATGACTACACACATAAGAAGCAATCTGGTGGTTCTGGACAGTTTGCAAAGATCCAGATTTCAGTAGAGCCACTTCCAACTGGTTCTGAGCAATCATATGAATTCGTAAATAAGATCACTGGCGGACGTATTCCTAAGGAGTACATCCCATCTGTAGATGATGGTTGCCAGGAGGCACTCGCTAGCGGACCACTTGCTGGTTATCCGTTAGTTGATGTGAAAGTTACTCTTCTTGATGGCGCTTATCATGATGTTGACTCATCAGAGCTTGCCTTCAAGATTGCTGGTATCGCAGCATTTAAGGAAGCAGCAAAACTTGCTGGTCCGGTATTGCTAGAACCAGTTATGTCCGTTGAAGTTATTACTCCTGAAGATTTCATGGGTGATGTCATCGGAGATATTAATAGTCGTCGTGGTCAAATCTTGGCCATGGATGAGCGGTCAGGTGCCCGGATTGTTAAGGCAACAGTGCCACTGTCAGAGATGTTCGGCTATGTCGGAGATCTTCGTAGCAGGACACAAGGTCGCGCGAGCTACAGCATGCAATTTGATTCGTATGCCGAAGTTCCACAAGCGGTATCGAAAGAAATCATTGCGAAGGTTCGCGGCGAGTAAAACCGCAACGACCAGAGCGAAAATCCGAAATAACTACTAACAACTACTACAGGAGGAAAAAGTGACAAAGGCGAAGTTCGAGCGGACCAAACCGCACGTAAACATCGGCACCATCGGTCACATTGACCACGGTAAGACAACTCTTACTGCGGCAATTTCCAAGGTGCTTCATGAAAAGTTCCCGGATGTAAATCCGCTGATGAATTTTGATCAAATTGATAAGGCGCCAGAAGAGCGTCAACGCGGTATTACTATTTCTATCGCACACATTGAGTACCAAACAGAGAAGCGTCACTACGCTCACGTTGACTGTCCAGGTCACGCTGACTACATCAAGAACATGATCACTGGTGCAGCACAAATGGATGGCGCGATTTTGGTAGTAGCAGCAACTGATGGACCAATGCCACAGACAAAAGAGCACGTACTACTTGCTCGTCAGGTTGGCGTTCCTTCAATCGTTGTTGCATTAAACAAGTCAGACATGGTTGATGATGCTGAAATTCTTGAGCTTGTTGAAATGGAAGTTCGTGAACTTCTAAACAAGTATGAGTTCCCTGGAGATACAACTCCAATCGTTCGTATCTCAGCTCTTAAAGCCCTTGAGGGTGACCAAAAGTGGGTAGATGCTCTTCTTGAGTTAATGAATCAAGTAGATAACTTCATTCCACAACCAGAGCGTGAGACTGATAAGCCATTCCTAATGCCAGTAGAAGATGTATTTACAATTACTGGTCGCGGAACTGTTGTTACTGGTCGTATCGAGCGTGGAATTGTTAAGGTCAACGAAGAGGTTGAAATCGTTGGTATCCGTCCAGATGCACAAAAGACAATTGTTACTGGCGTAGAAATGTTCCGTAAGTTACTTGATGAGGGTCAGGCTGGCGAAAACGTTGGCC
>LIBD01000029.1 GCA_001437855.1 Actinobacteria bacterium BACL4 MAG-120820-bin23
GGGGTGGACTTCCATTAGTTGGAATAAGTGCTGAGATTGTGGCAAATTGTATCGGAAAACCTTAACGAAATTTTGACCGTAAATATTTTGTAATTGTAATTATACTTACTATTTGAAATATCATCCATAGATACGCGACAAAAATAATGTTGGTAAAATTCAGATGAAAGAAAATTAGAATTATGAATACAAATGAAGCTCGTACTGGTCTTTCAGCAATTGTTACTATTCCAATATCCGTTAAACCTAGTCCACCAGATCTACTTCTTAAATACTCTTGAATAAATGCCGTAATAATTATGAGAAGTAAAACTTCTTGGTCAATCCCTATTTTATATAATACTAAAACCCAGAGTACTTCGGAGATTCGATCTACTACCGAGTCTAATAATGAGCCAAATTTAGAAGCTTTGCCAGAGATTATTGCCATACTTCCATCGATACCATCTGCCATTAACGAAAGGACTAAAAATATAGGTGACCAAACTTCCTTACCAAACAGATAGAGAAGTGCTGCAAAAAGTAGTCCTGAAATTGTGAGTAGATTTGCAGAAATCTTTAATTTACATAAAACCCTTGCCATGATAAAAGATATCGATAACCAAGCCTTCACTACTCCCGAAATTTGCGCATTTCCATGTAGCCGGCTCCAGTGATTCAAAAAATCATTCTTTCTCATTATGGGTCTAATCATAATTCCACACCATCGTGAATACTCTTTTTTCCGAAAATATTGGTTCAGTTTCTATCCTCAAAAGCCCAAGCAGGGTACCGTTACGCCGTGACTTCACCTGATGGATCGATATTAGTTTCAATGCGGGATGACATAAATCTTGCTTTATCAGACTTCGTAAAAACTGGAAGTCAGTACTTATCTAATATTGGGGTAGAACTAAATCCTGTGGCTGTAGAAATTGAAAAGTTTCTATTAGATAGCGGTAAGCGACTAAGACCATTATTTGCCTATGTCGGATTGTTATCAACTGGTAAAAAACCTACTCCCCAGATGATTAAAGCTGTTGCTTCTTTAGAATTAATTCATGTTTGTGCACTTATTCATGATGATGTAATGGATAATTCAGATACAAGGCGAGGTGCTCCTAGTATCCATAAAATTTTTGAAGCACTTCACCTAAAGCAAAAACTTTCAGGCTCAGCTTCGCAGTTTGGTAGTGCATCTGCAATTTTAATGGGCGACTTAGCCCTAGTTTGGTCAGCCCAAATGCTCCATACCTCAGGCATTAGTGATCAAGAATTGATTGGTGTCCTGCCCTTCTATGATGAAATGCGCGTAGAACTAATGGCAGGACAATATTTGGATGTATTTGAACAATCTTTAGCGACTCAAAGTATTGAGCGGTCAATGAAAGTAGCAAGATTTAAATCTGGTAAATATACAATTGAGCGGCCACTACATTTCGGTGGTGCTTTAGGTAATGGATCAGCTGACTTGCTAAAGACTTTTACTGAATATGGAATTCCTCTAGGTGAGGCCTTTCAATTACGAGACGACATGTTAGGAGTTTTTGGTAACCCTAAAGAAACTGGGAAACCCGCCGGTGATGATTTACGTGAAGGTAAAAGAACTGCCCTAATTGCAGCAACTTTTGATAAGGCTGATAAAACACAAATAGAAGTTTTAAATGAGTATTTTGGTGATCCAAATCTCTCAGATGATCAAATTAGCCTGCTCCAAGAGATTATTGTTGAAACTGGCGCCCAATCTCACATTGAGTCAGTGATTAAACAATTGGCTGAAACTTCACTTAATGCTCTAACCTATGAAGGAATTTCCCTGGAAGGCAAGCAATTGCTTCAAGAGCTTGCCTTCCTCTCTACTAATAGAAAGATTTAGAAAATGCAAGCAAGAGTAAAGGGACCAACCGAGAATGTTGTTGTTGTTGGTGCCGGATTGGCAGGATTAAGCGCAGCACTAAGACTTGCTGGCGCGGGCAGAAAAGTAACTGTTGTGGAACGAGAGAGTGTTCCAGGCGGTAGAAACGGTTTACTAAATAAGTCTGGCTTTGCATTTGATACCGGACCGTCAGTATTGACAATGCCAGATCTAATTTCTGACGCCTTGGCATGCGTTGGTGAAGATATTAAAGATTGGCTCGACTTGGTTCCATTAAAGCCTCTATATCGAGCATTTTATGATGATGGAACACAATTAGATGTGCATGCAGATACAAATCAAATGCAAGCTGAAATTGCAAAGACTATTGGTTCACAAGAAGCAATTGGATACGGACGCTATGTAGATTTCGTTACTAAGTTATATAAGTATGAAATGAATGACTTTATTGACCGCAATATTGATTCGCCTTTTAACTTATTAACTCCTAATTTAGCAAGACTGATTGCCCTAGGTGGATTTAGAAAACTAGCTCCTAAAGTTAACCAATTCTTGAAGGACCCAAGAACTCAAAAAGTATATTCATTTCAAGCGATGTATGCTGGAGTAAGTCCGCAGCAGGCTCTAGCAATTTATGCAGTAATCGCCTACATGGATTCTGTGAACGGCGTATTTTTTCCAAAAGGTGGTATGCATGCAGTACCACGTGCACTTGCTTCTGCAGCACAAAAGCATGGAGTTGTGTTTAAGTACAACTCAACTGTTACCTCAATTGAAAGATCTAACGGTAGGGCTAAAGCGGTAATAACCGATAAGGGAGAGCGAATTCCTTGTGATGTGGTGGTACTAAATCCAGACCTACCTATTGCCTGGCGCGATTTGCTCGAAAAGGAACCAATGTCGGTGAAGCGACTTAAATATTCACCTTCATGTGTAACCTTATTAGTTGGTTCTAATAAGAGCTACGATCATTTAGCTCATCACAACATTCATTTTGGAAAATCTTGGGATGGCGTTTTTGATGAGCTGATAAAAAAGAAAGTACTGATGAGCGATCCAAGTATCCTAGTTACTGTTCCGTCAAAAGATGATCCAGATTTGGCCCCAGCGGGCAAGACCTCTTATTACATTTTATTTCCAACGCCTAATTTAACTGCTGGAATTGATTGGAAAAAAATTGGCCCAAAGTATAGAGATGAGATGGTCAAAGCTTTAGAAGATCGTGGTTATTCAGATTTTGGCAAGAACATTGAGGTTGAACATCTAACCACTCCACTTGATTGGGAAAATCAAGGAATGGCCCAAGGTGCACCATTTGCTAGTGCTCATACTTTTTTCCAGACTGGACCTTTCCGTCCTCGAAATCTAGCAAAGGGCTATGAGAATATTGTTTTTGCAGGATCCGGAACTCAACCAGGAGTTGGAGTGCCAATGGTGTTGATTTCAGGAAGATTGGCAGCCGAAAGAATTGTTGGACCCGTTAAGTAAGTATGGATGAATTAGCCGCAGCTGGTATTACAGATTCACAGTTAAAACTTTCTTACCTTGAATGCAAGCGTTTAAACTCCCTTCACGGTAAAACATATTTTCTTGCAACAAAGTTCCTTCCACCTAATAAGAGACCTTTTGTTCATGCACTTTATGGATTTGCAAGATACGCCGATGAAATTGTTGATGATCTGCAGTCAACTCTTACTGATTCAGAAAAAATATCAGCTTTAAACTCTTGGGGTGATTCAATTCTTAATGATATTCGCAGTGGAAAAAGTAATGACACTATCGGCTTGGCTCTGGTAGATACAGTAAATCGATTTAACATTCCAATCGCATACTTTGAAGCATTTTTGCACTCAATGTCGATGGATTTAAACATAAATGAGTATCAAACGTACGAAGACCTCTATGAGTATGTGTATGGATCTGCTGCAGTAATTGGCCTACAAATGATTCCAATCTTGGGTGTGGTATCCCCCGACTCGATTGAAGAAGCAAATTATGCTGCCGAAAAATTGGGCGTTGCATTTCAATTAGCAAACTTTATTCGTGATGTTAGTGAAGATTTAGATCGAGGACGCGTTTATCTTCCAATTGAAGAGCTTAGTTCTCATAATGTAACAAGAGAAATGCTTGAACAAAGGCATCTAACAAAAGAAATTATAAATGCCTTACAAGAACAAATTGCTCGAGTTAGAAAACTCCAAAAGGAATCATCGGCTGGAATCAAATTACTCCAACCAAGTAGTCGAGCCTGTATCGAGGCTGCTAGTGAACTTTACTGTGGAATAGTTGATGAAGTTGAAAAAATTGATTATGAGATTTTTAAAAAACGTGCAAAAACTTCGAATTGGCGACGCTTGAAAGTTGCATTGCCAGCTTATTTAAGAGCAATAAAGTCTCGGTAAAATCACTTCTTCTGTATTCCTCTTTTGCCCCAGAACACCCATAGATTCATAACCAGTAAAACTAAAGCAAAGCCAAAAAATAAGTCCTCTACAGGAGCTGAGGCAATTCTTAATCCAATAATTGCCTCTGGATTATACATAACGATATTTCTTGAAGTAAGCCACCAGTTTGTTAATAACTGGAAGAAAAGAATTATTGCATAACTTGTCCAAAAAACTTTTCGAGTTAATAATTTACTTTTAATTAGGAATCGATCAGCGATAATTGAGGCAATAAATGCCACAATTGCAATGTCTGTATAAACCACTATTCGTCCCCAACTTTCCAATGTTTCTTTACAGTTCTCACCGCTTCTATAGTCATAATTGCAGCAATCGGTACAAAAATAAAGAAAAGGAACTCTTCTAGTGGAATATCAAATGGACCGATGATTCCTAAAATTTGACTCCTATCAAAATACCAATGTCCCTGAGAAATTGCATATGCATCCCAAATTAAAAATAAGAGTGCTGCTGGGCCAACACTTAAAACTAGACGTAGCGCTCGACGCAATACGCCCACTCTCAAAGCAATTTCCAACCAGAAAGAGCCTGCAATAGTGAACAAAATCATCGCCAGATAACCAAACTTCAACACGAGAGAACTATAGACAATTTTTGATGTAGAAATTGCGATAACATGTCTATACGGGAGCTAATCAATTTAGCTGAGAGGGCTTGAAATTCAAGCCGACCGATTGACCAGTTCGGTAATGCGAATTGGAAAGGATTAACTTATGTCTATTTTGGAAATATTAGCGTTCTTAACATCACTAATTGCAGTTAGCTTGGGAGTTTTGGGTCCAAGAATAACCTGGCCATGGTGGAGTCTTAGTAGCCTGCTCTATTCGATACTCTTCTTTCAATCGGGATACTATGCAAGCGCAGCTTTACAATTTGTTTTTATCGCCGGTGCTTTATGGGGATGGCTTGGGTGGGGGCCAAAAGGTGCAAAACCTAAAAAGCTTACAACTAAATTGAGACTGGGTTTGATAGCTGTAGTGGCTATTTTATCGATAACCCTTTGGCCAATTCTAACAAATATTGGAGCGGTCTCTTCCGAAATAGAATCTTTTGGCTTTGTTGGAAGCATCTGTGCGCAACTTTTAATGGTTTGGCAAAAATTTGAAGCATGGCCGCTCTGGTTGATAGTTGACATAGCCTATACATATCAATATTTTCAAGGTGAACTTTATTTAACTAGCGTGCTTTACCTAATCTTCAGTGGCATTGCTATTTGGGGTTGGATTCGTTGGGGTAAAGAGTCAAAAAAGAATGAACAATACTAGCTTAGTACAAGATTTACTAAAACTAGCAGCTACGCCTTCAATCATTGCAATTGATGGTGTAGCTGGGTCTGGCAAAACTACACTAGCAATAAAGTTATCTGAAGAACTGAGTAATGCTCCTATTGTCCATATGGATGATCTTTATAATGGCTGGAGTAATCCATTTTCTGATGAGTTAGTTGAGCGTGTTACCAAACAGATTTTAAAACCGTATTTGATTTCAAATTCAGCCTCATACCAAAAATACAACTGGGTCAATAAAACATTTAGTGAGATAGTAGATATTTCACACCCGAAGTACTTAATACTGGAGGGAGTAGGTTCAGGGCAGAGTGGTTTTCGTAGCTATATTCAAAAGTTAATTTGGATTGATCTAGACCCAGCTATTGGATATCAAAGGGTGATTAAACGAGATGGTGAGCACATAAAGGAGAGCATGAAGAAATTCTTAATTGATCAAGAAAAGCATTTTCGTAGGGAATTAACTAATAATCATGCAGATTACATAATCAAGGGCGCGCCTTAAACTGAAATGTAAGCAATTTTCTCTAAACTTTAGCTGTGGCGGATTTAACTGGTGAGCTAATTGATAATAGGTACTTGTTACAGCGCCTTATAGCCTCAGGCGGTATGGCAAGTATTTATTCTGCTTTGGACACTAGATTAGATAGACCAGTCGCTGTAAAAATAATGCATGCCCATCTAGCAAATGATGAGGCATTCGTCTCAAGGTTTATAAAGGAAGCAAAGGCAACAGCAGCTTTATCTCACCCAAATATTGTTTCGATTCAAGATCAGGGCTGGAATCAAGGTGGCCCTCCTGCTGTTTTTATTGTCATGGAGTTAGTTGAGGGAACAACGTTAAGAGATTTACTTAATGAATCTTCTCCCCTAAGTATCGAGCAAGCTTTTCAAATAATTAACCCTGTTCTTAGTGCTCTTTCGGCTGCCCATAAGATAGGGATTATTCATCGAGACATAAAACCAGAAAATATCTTGATATCAAGAGATGGCAGAATTAAGGTAGCTGATTTTGGATTGGCAAGAAACACTTCTATGGCTCAAACAATGACGGCAGAATCAAGTGTGATACTGGGCAGTGTTTCCTATTTATCACCAGAGCAGGTGCAACGCGGTGTTGCAGACTCAAGAAGTGACATCTATGCAATGGGAATCCTGATTTTTGAAATGCTTACAGGTTCGAAGCCATATGATGGTGAAACACCAATCCAGATTGCCTATAGGCATGTAAATGACCGAATTCCTGAGCTAGTAAAGATTAAATCCGATATTCCAAAGAATTTATCTGACTTAATTTTTAGTGCAACCTCTCCAAATCCAGATTTAAGACCCAGAGATGCAGAAGAATTATTAAACTCAATGCGCCAAATACAAGTTGAGCTTGACCCGAAACGTAGACAAATGAGTTTGGAGTTAGATATACCGCCACTTGCAACCAAGCCCTCAAAGCGAAATAAGGTTTCTGTTGCATCAGCATTTGAAGGGTTAAAGGAAAAAACTACTCAATTAATTTCAGCTAACTCAAGTATCACAAAAAAGACAGAGGATTCAGTGAGTACAAAACGTAGGAAAGTATCTAGGCGAGTAAAAAGAAACCGAATTATTGCTTCTCTAATTTTGGTGTCAGTTATTTTTGGAGTATTTAGATGGTTTGATAATGGCCGTATTGCGGTTCCATCGCTTGTTGGTCTAAGTAAATCTGAAGCTAGTACAGTTCTAAGTCAATTAGGTTTAAGAACTGAGATAGCTGAGGAAATTTTTAGTGAAGACATTGATAAAGGTAAAATTATTTCCACTAAGCCAGGTGGTGGTGGAAAGGTATCTCCCGATGGCGTTGTTGGGTTAGTAGTATCTAAAGGTCAGGAGCGAATACTTCTCACTGCGCTAAAAGGCACTACCCCTGATATTGCTTCTCAAAAAATTGCTGATCTTGGACTTTCAGTTGGTGAAATCATTGAAAATTTCGACTCAGTTGTTGAGGCAGGTTTTGTTATTGGAACAAACCCTAAAGAGCAGACACCAGTTAAGCGTGGGTCGATTGTAAATATCATAGTAAGTAAAGGTATTGAAAAAGTTTCACTTAGTTCTTATTTAGGTAAAGGTGGTGAGCAAGCCTTATCTGAATTGACTGAAAGTGGATTTGATGTTGAAATCGAGTATAAATTCAGTGAAAATATTTTTAGAGGTCAGGTTATTTCTCAAAGTCCTGAAGGATCTAATTCAATCGAGAAGGGAAGTAAAATTCTCTTGGCGGTCTCAAAAGGACCTGAATTTGTCTTTGTGCCCAATGTTTTGGGTAAGAGTAAGAATAGTGCGACCTTAGACTTAGAAAATCTAGGACTTCGAGTGGCGATTAAAGGTTCTGGAAAAGTGAATAATATTTCTCCAGCTATCGGCAGTAAGGTAAAGCAAGGTGCCTTAATCACACTAACCCTGCGGTAAAAAAATTCTTACCGCTCAGGTAGGCTCACCAAGTGGCAAAAGGCAAAGTCTCCCCCCGAATTGGAGCTCATGTTCCTACTTCAGGTGGAATGGCAACTCGCTCAATCGAGTATGCACAAACAATAAAAGCTGAAGCTATACAGGTTTTTGCTTCAAGCCCTAGAACATGGGCAACATCTGCACCTAATCCAAAGGTAGATGATCTTTTTCGTCAAAGAACAACTGAATTAGATATTGAAACATACGTACATGCTTCGTTTTTGATTAATTTGGGTTCACCAACTAAGTCAACATACGAAAATTCACTTTCTGCTACTGCTTACTCTCTCAGACGTGGAAGAGAAATTGGATCTAAAGGTGTAGTAGTCCATACAGGATCTGCTGTTGATGAAGCACATATATCTCAAGCTTGGAAGCAAATTCATGAAGGTGTAATGCCAATTTTAAATAATCTTAAAGATGATGACCCTTGGTTGTTATTAGAACCAACTGCGGGCCAAGGTCAATCATTAGTAAAAAAGCTTGATGATCTTACAATGTATTTTGAAGCACTTGAATGGCATCCGAAAGTTGGCGTTTGCTTAGATACCTGCCATGTTTTTGCAGCCGGCCACGATATTAAGAAGCCCGGTGGAATGAAAGAGACTCTAGATTTACTGGTAAAGATTGTTGGGATCGAGCGCATCCAACTAATCCATGCGAATGACTCCATGGACATATGTGGAAATTTAAAAGACCGCCATCAGAATATAGGTAAGGGCGAAATTGGTAGTGAGCCATTTACAGAATTATTGGCTCATCCCGCTGTTACAAATGCCCCACTAATACTAGAAACTCCAGGTGCTGAACCAGAACACGGTAGTGAAGTTGCGTTACTCAA
>LIBD01000030.1 GCA_001437855.1 Actinobacteria bacterium BACL4 MAG-120820-bin23
GCTGCCACAACATTTTTTGCCACCCATCGCATTGCATAGGCACCCGATCTATCGACTTTTGAAGGGTCTTTTCCAGAAAATGCACCGCCGCCATGCCGAGCCATTCCACCGTAGGTATCCACAATTATTTTTCTACCAGTCAGGCCGGCATCGCCCATTGGTCCACCGATGACAAATCTCCCAGTTGGGTTAATTAAAACTTTAACATTTTTTGTTTCAATCTCTAGATCCTTTAAAATTGGATCAATTACCTGATCTCTTACTTCTGGCGTCAATTTTCTTTCTAAATTTACATCACTAGAGTGCTGAGTAGAGATGACTATAGTATTTAATGCGATTGCCTTATCGCCAGCGTACTCAATCGTTACCTGTGTTTTACCATCAGGTCTTAAGTAGGAAAGGGTCCCATTCTTCCTTACCTTCGAAAGCTGTAATGAAAGTTTATGCGCAAGCGAAATCGGAAGTGGCATTAGCTCTGGTGTATCAATGCAAGCATAACCAAACATTAATCCTTGATCACCTGCTCCTTGTAAATCCAATGGATCAACTGATTCAGACTTTCTTTTCTCAACAGCCTGATCTACTCCTTGAGCAATATCTGATGATTGCTGCCCGATAGAAATAGATACTCCACAGCTATTTCCATCAAAACCTTTATCAGAAGAGTCATAACCAATCTCTAAAACGGTATCTCTGACTATATTCATTACATCTGCATACCCATTGGTTGTGACTTCACCGGCAACATGAACTTGCCCCGTAGTAATTAAGGTTTCAACAGCAACTCGGCTTTTAGGATCCTGAGCAAGTAGGGAGTCCAAAATTGCATCGGAAATCTGATCAGCAATTTTGTCTGGATGTCCTTCAGTCACCGATTCTGAGGTGAAAAGCCTATTACTCATGTGCTAACTCTAACCGAGAGCACATTTGATCAAGCAATATATCTGAAAGTGTCTGTTTAGAAATCCTTGGAACTCTGATCAAATCTTGATTCCTACCAATTATAAAGCCTTCGGTAGAATCACTGCCAAAAATTGCACCACTTGTCACATCATTAACATAAATCATGTCCAAGTACTTGCCATCTAATTTTTTTTGTCCTGCAGCAATTAAATCTGATTCTCCCTTGCTTGTTTCTGCAGCAAAACCAACAATTACTTGGTCCTTACGTTTAGCCTGAGAGAGCTTTTGTAAAATATCTTGATTTGCCTCTAAATTTATTGAATCTAATCCTGATTTTTTAATCTTTGTGTCGGAGTAATTCCTAACTTTTGCATCTGCAACTGCCGCACTCATTATTAGGGCGTCGGAATGAGCGAACTCTACATTTAGTACCGCCGCCATCTCATCTGCAGTCTGAACATATGTAGTAATAACGCCTTCTATAATCGGCAGGTCCGTATTGGCTGCCACCAGATGAACTTGAGCTCCTCGACTTGCAGCAGCTTCAGCTATGGCAAACCCTTGTTTACCTGATGATCTATTTCCGATGTATCTAACTGGATCAATTGGTTCTCGGGTTCCACCTGCAGTTACCAAAATTTTATATCCCTTTAGATCTGTACTTAAACTTGTTTGAGCATAAATTGAAGAAATTATTTTTGAAACCTCAGGGTATCTACCTAAACCAAAATCAGCACCAGTCATACGTCCTTCGTCTGGCTCAATAACTATAAATCCTCTTCTTTTCAAAATTTCAATGTTCTCAACTGTGGCCGGATTGCTCCACATCTCAGGATGCATTGCTGGAACTAAAAATTTAATCCCAGTAGAGGCTAAGACAATGTTAGTCAGTAGATCGTCTGCCATACCGGCTGAAATTTTTGCAATGATGTCAGCTGTAGCAGGGGCTATAACTACCAAATCATTCTCTTTAGCCATTGAAATATGTGGCACATTTTCAACTTCTGTCCAAAACTCTGTAACAACCTTACGTCCAGATAGAGCTTCCCATGTTGCTTTACCTACAAAATTTAAACTGGCTGAAGTCGGTACCACATCTACAATAAATCCCTCATCTTGTAATCTTCTTAACAACTCACAAGATTTATAGGCAGAGATGCCAGCCGAAACTCCAAGTAAAAGCTTACGACCACGGGGAAACATGGCTAAAAATTAGCTAGCTGTATCAGCTGGCTTTGGTTCTAAATTCTCTATAGTTAATAGGCCTTCATTAATTTCACGCAAAGCAATCGACAACGGCTTCTCGTGAACATAAGTTTCTACAAGTGGCCCAACATATTCCAATAAACCTTCGCCCAGCTGCGAGTAATAAGCATTGATTTGTCGAGCACGCTTAGCTGCGTAGAGAACTAAACTATATTTTGAGCCAGCTTTATCTAACAAAGCATCAATTGGTGGATTAGTAATTCCGTCTAATGCTTGGTTACTCATCTTGGCCCCTTTAATTAACTAGCGAAGGGCTAAAGATACCAGTTCTGATACCGACCGCTCTACCTCATGATTTACCACAACATAATCGAATTCGGCTGCAGCCGAAAGCTCCTCTTTTGCTCTATCTAGGCGAGCCTGAGTGGAGTGCTCGGACTCAGTACCCCGATTAATAAGTCTGATTTTCAACTCTTCCCAGTTGGGTGGTTCAATGAAAATAAATATTGCATCCTTTGAATTTTTCCGCACTTGTCTAGCGCCATTTAGTTCTATTTCAAGGATTACATTCTTTCCATTACTAAGTGCTTCGAAAACTGGTGTTTTGGGTGTGCCGTATCTGGCTCCAGCAAACTCTGCCCATTCTAAAAATTCATTATTTGTAACCATCTCTGCGAATTTTTCACCAGTAACAAAATGGTAGGACTCTCCATCTTTTTCCCCTGGTCGAATAGGTCTGGTAGTAACAGAAACTGAGATCCAAAATCTATTATCTGAACGAAGGTGGTTTGTTATCGTGCTTTTTCCGACACCGCTTGGACCTGAAACAACAAGTAATTTTCCAGTCTTAGGAGAATTTTTCATTAGCAAAAACTCCTGTCGTAGTAGCTCAAGTTGCCTGTGTCCAACACCGCCGATTCTACGCGATGGTGAGATCTTTGTTCTTTCCAGGATTAACTCTGCGCGCACTTTGCCGATTCCTGGTACCGATTGCAATAGATCTACTAACTTCATACGAGAAATAGATTTACGCGTATCGCTGAACAGGTCAAAGAAATACAATTTTCCATTGGTAACCTGATCTTTCACTTCAGCTCGCTCCTGGCGTGCCTCCACTGCCTTTCGGCCAGCCTTACGGCGGAATCTATTACTTATCTTGGGTGGCTGCATTAAGCTAATGAATTCAAAATTAGTTCGATCTTTTTTTGCATTGCCTTGCCATTGCCATCCCATAACTGGGTGATAGATCGTCCGATAACCACAAAATTAGCACCTGCTGATATTGCCTCTTTAGGCGACATTACTCGAACTTGATCACCAAGATCATCCCCTGGAACTCGCACACCAGGTGTTATCAGAATTGCAGAATTTGATAAGTCTCTTAAGGTAGCTACTTCAAACGGTGAGCAGACTAAAGATGTCGCCCCGGCAGCTAGTGCAAGTTTGGCCCAGTTTTTTGAAGTCTCTTCAATATTTTGGCTTTGACCAAGAGCTGAGAAACCTTCTTCAGAAAATGATGTAAGGACAGTAACTGCAGTAATCGAACCATTAGGTAAGGCATCTTTTGCTGCAGTAATCATTTTGCTACCACCTGAGGCATGTACTGTGAGAAATTTTGGCTTTAACTCTGCAACAGACTCTACGGCACCTTTTACTGTATTTGGTATGTCATATAACTTTAAATCTAGGAACAGTTCAAAATCGGCCACTGTTCGTAATTTTCTTATTCCATCTACTCCATTTCGCAAGAAGAACTCAAGACCAACTTTATAATGATCTATAAACTCATTTGAAGATTTAATCCAACTTTCTGCCTGTGATAGATCTTTGGTATCTAGGGCCAATATAACTGGTGAACTCATCAAACTCCCCTATGTGCAAATCCAATAGCATCTCTGAAATCTTTAAAGCCGCGTTCTATAAGCAAATCTGATAACTGATTCTTTACAAGCATAGCGGCATTAGGATTACCAAAACTAGCAGTTCCAATTGAAACGGCACTCGCTCCAGCCAAAATTAATTCCAAAGCATCACGTCCTGTTGAAACTCCTCCCATGCCCACTATAGGAATATTTGGAAATGCTTGATGCACTTGATAAATAGCACGTACGGCCACTGGCCTAATTGCTGGGCCAGATAGCCCCCCTGTTTTACCTGCTAATTTTGGTTTCATAGTATTCACATCGATTACCATGCCTAGCAGTGTATTAATAAGTGCTAATCCATCAACACCAGCATTTACCACTGATTTAGCTATTTCTACTATGTCTGTCACATCCGGTGAAAGCTTTGCAACTATAGGAAGCTCACCACCAATATTCCTTCTTACTGCTTCTATTACTGCAACTGATGTATCTGGATGACAAGCAAATACTTGGCCTCTATTTTCAACGTTAGGACAGGAAATATTAACCTCGACTGCGCTAATTCCAGAGACCGCACGTAAGCGTCTTGAAAGCACACCATATTCTTCAACTGTTTCACCAGCAATGGAAACAATTACCTTTACCTTTTGATCAACTAACCAGGGGATATCATTTTCTAGAAAGGCATCAATTCCAGGCCCTTGTAATCCAATTGAATTTAGCATTCCACTTGGAGTTTCTGCCATTCTGGGAGTATTGCGACCTGTTCTAGGTTTAGTCATAATCGACTTCGTAACTATTGCGCCAAGATCGGTTAGTGGAAAAAACTGAGAAAGCTCCTGGCCAGAACTAGCACAGCCACTAGCGGTAAATATTGGATTAGAAAACCTTTTGCTACCAATTTTTGTGGAGTAATCCAAAGTTGTCATGAGTGGAGTAAATCCGTAACCGTTTTTTTATCCCAGATAATTTCAGCTGCATCCATTACAGGACCATCAATGCATGTTCGAACCATTTTAATTCCACTTTCATACTTGATCGGAACTACACAAGTCATACATACGCCAATACCACAAGCCATAGATTCTTCTACAGAGCATTGATGGGCAATATCAAAATCCTCTGCAATTTTTGCAATGGCTGACAACATTCCCATTGGCCCACAAGAATAAATTACCTCTGTCTTATACTCCCTGATTAACCTAGGAATCGCTTCGCTAATTTGTCCATGTATACCTGCACTTCCATCATCTGTAGTTAGCGTTAGCGAAGAAACGCTTCGTTTTCCTTCAAGCGGTGCAAAAATTTTAGCTGCCGTACTAGCTCCCAAAACCATATCAACTCTGCAGCCTCTGTTTTTCAGTAACTCGGCCAAGGCAAATAACGGTGCTGACCCATATCCTCCACCGATTAGCATTGCATTTGCATTGCTACTTGGAACACCAAATGCAGTTCCTAATGGGCCAATCAGATCCACGAATTCGCCAACCGTTCGAGAGCACAACCAAGTACTTCCTTGGCCATGAGGAGCAATGACAAGTTCGATGCTTCCGCCCATTGGACCTTTATCAATTGCTCGATAAACCGCAAACGCTCTACGAAGTATGTGGGCGGACTGACTATCACCTATTGCAATTGCAACAAAATTTCCCGGCCTTGAATTTGCTGCCATCTCACCAACCGCAAAAACCATATGATGATACGGTCCAAACTTTTTGTTACTAATTACCTCTGCAGAGATTTGTACTGCAGATTTATTTATTCGATGAGGTATCACTTCTTCATCCATTCCTGAAGAGATTTAATTTGAAATTCACTGTTTTGAAGTTCAGAGATACCAGCAACGGCAGCTTTGAATCCAGGAATAGTTGTAATACATGGCACTGATCTTGAAATTGCAGCAGTTCGAATCAAGAAGCCATCTTGCCTTGAACCGCGGCCAATTGGTGTATTAATCACCAGTTGGACTAACCCTTTAGTAATTACATCATTAGCTGATAATTGCGCAGAGCTGGTATCTGAATTTTTCCTAACCAACTCTGACGGAATTCCCTTTTCCGCAAGAAAAATATTTGTTCCAGAAGTGCTATAAATCTTAAATCCAAGTTGATGTAAATCTCGGGCTGCCCGCCAACCAGACTCTTTTGCTCGATCAGATAGTGAAATAAAAACTGAGCCGTTCTTTGGAAGCGAGCCAAAAGCTGCTGTCTGACTTTTTGCATAAGCTAAACCAAAATTATTTGCTATGCCCATTACTTCGCCAGTGGACTTCATTTCTGGTCCTAATACAGTATCAATACCTGTGCCATCAACTCTTCTGAATCGGTTAAATGGCAAAACAGCCTCTTTCACCGATACACCATTCGGCTTGCCATCACCAATCGTTGGTAAAATCTTATTCTTTCGAAGGATATCAATTGATACACCAGTTGCAATCAATGCAGCAGCTTTAGCTAATTGCACGCCTGTAGCTTTAGCAACAAACGGAACTGTTCTTGAAGCTCTCGGATTGGCTTCTAGTACATATAGTTTCTTGTTCTCACCGCTTATAGCAAATTGAATATTAATTAGACCTCTTACACCTATATCACGCGCTAATTTTTCCGTAGCTGTTCGAATTTCAGCAATCATGTTTTTCTCTAGAGAAATACTTGGAAGCACACAAGCGGAATCACCGCTATGGACACCTGCTTCTTCTATATGCTCCATTACGCCAGCCAAATACAACTCTTGTCCATCATAAAGTGCATCCACATCAATTTCTATTGCATCATCTAAGAACTTATCAATCAGAACTGGATGGTTTGGCGTAATAGCTGTTGCTTTTTCAATAAAGCCTTTCAAGGATTGTTCATCGTAGACAATTTCCATACCCCGGCCACCTAGTACATAAGAGGGCCTAACTAATACCGGATAATTAATTTTTGCCGCAATTTCTGCTGCTTCTTGGTATGAGTTAGCCATTCCAAAATCTGGTGCACTTAAATCATTATTTTTAAGGATCTGACCAAATGCTCCTCGCTCTTCTGCTAAGTCAATTGCATCTGGTGAGGTACCTAAAATCTTTACACCAGATTCCATGAGTCCTCTAGCTAACCCAAGTGGTGTTTGACCGCCAAGTTGCGCAATCACACCTAAAACTGGACCTGATGCAGTTTCAGCCTGTATTACTTCTAGAACATCCTCTAAAGTTAAAGGCTCAAAGTACAAGCGATCAGAAGTATCGTAATCTGTTGAAACTGTTTCAGGATTGCAATTGATCATAATAGTTTCATAACCAGCATTCTTTAATGCAAATGATGCATGAACACATGAATAATCAAATTCAATTCCTTGGCCAATACGGTTAGGCCCACTACCTAGAATGATTACTGCTGTCTTTGTTCTCGGCAAGACTTCGCTTTCTTCATCATATGCTGAGTAATAATAAGGAGTAAGTGCTTCGAATTCTCCTGCACAAGTATCTACAGTCTTAAAAACTGGGCGCAATCCGAATGCAGTTCGGATCTGCTTAATATCTACTTCTTTCTGATTTCTTAACTCTGCGATTTGAAAATCAGAAAATCCCATTTGTTTTGAAGATTTCAGTAGCTCCTTAGTTAACTCACCTGGCTGTGAGATCTCGATGGCTTTTTGATTAATCAATCGAATCTGCTCTAAAAACCAAGGATCTATCTTTGTAATATTAAATACCTCATCAACACTTGCTCCTAAAAATAATGCTTGCTGCACTTGTTGCAATCGAAATTCAGTAGGTATGCCTATTACTTTGAGTAATTCAGCAAGATTTCCACTACTCCAACTAAATGAAGCACCCTTTTTCTCAAGAGATCTAAGGGCTTTTTGAAGAGCCTCCGGAAAACTACGACCGATTGCCATAGCCTCGCCAACACTTTTCATTGTCGTAGTCAATCTCGGATCTGCCTCAGGAAATTTTTCAAATGCAAAGCGAGGCACTTTAACAACTACATAATCAAGAGATGGTTCAAATGAAGCTGGTGTGGTCTTTGTTATATCGTTAGTAATCTCATCTAATGTATATCCAATTGCCAGCTTAGTTGCAATCTTTGCAATCGGAAATCCAGTTGCTTTTGAAGCTAGTGCAGAGGACCGAGAAACCCGCGGATTCATTTCGATCACAATAATTCGCCCATCTTTGGGATTAACCGCGAACTGAATGTTGCAACCGCCAGTTGCAACTCCTACTTCTCTAATTATTGCAATCGATAAGTCGCGAAGTTTCTGATACTCAACATCGGTCAAGGTCATTGCCGGAGCCACTGTTATTGAATCTCCAGTATGAACTCCCATAGGATCAACATTTTCGATACTGCATACAATCACAACATTGTCCTTGTGATCACGCATTACTTCTAGCTCATACTCTTTCCAGCCAATAATTGATTCTTCCAATAAGACTTCTGAAATTGGACTATGGCGCAAGCCAGCTCCAGCTATCTGATTTAGCTCAGCCTCGTTATAAGCAATTCCAGATCCAAGTCCACCCATAGTAAATGATGGTCTTACTACAACCGGATATTTAAGCTGTACCACTGCATCAATACACTCCTGCATTGAATGACAAATTAGAGATTTTGCTGATTCCCCACCGACTGTTTCGACAATTTTCTTAAATATTTCT
>LIBD01000031.1 GCA_001437855.1 Actinobacteria bacterium BACL4 MAG-120820-bin23
GACTCGCAATAATCCCATTATCTCTTCGAATTTTGATCCACCTAGTCCTGATATCTTTTTTAATTCATCAACAGAATTAATTCGACCCACTTTTACTCGATAATCAATGATTCTTTGGGCGGTAACTGGACCAATTCCAGGCAATGTATCTAGCTGAGCAATAGTGGCTCTATTAATATCAAGGGGATTATCAATTGTTACTTTTCTAGGTTTAGATTTTGATGAGTAGTTCTTGGTGGGGCCAACCAATATTTGCTCGCCATCAACCAAGACACGAGCCAGATTTATATCACTGATATCGACTCCTCTGAGTTGATTTCCAGCGGCTTTAATCGCATCTATAACTCTGGAGCCTTGTGGAAGCTGGTAGACACCTGGGTTTGTAACTTTGCCAGCAACATTTATTATCAGTTGTGTAGTGATGGTTTCAGCTGGGGTTGGGATTTCTATCAGTGCCTGACTTACTTGCTCTGTGGGCCTTGAATTAAAGTAGTAGAAGCCACCTAATCCAATCATGACTGCAAAAATAATGGATAAAGCGCGTTTTTGATCGGGAGTTATGTTTAATTCATTCATTCGCCTATTTAATATAAAAATTGAGAATAATTTATTGAAGGTTATTATTTTGTGGAAAACTGGCAGTATTTACTGCATAAAGTAAAATTATAAATACATAAAGGCTTAAAGTAATTCTATTTTTCTTGCTAAGGCTCCTCCAACCATGGCATGTAATTTTGTGCCCTCTGGTAAATACTCCTCTGAAATTATCTCTCCTTGCTCATGGACTGCACTAACAAGATCGCCTCTACTAAATGGAATTATGGCCTTTATTTCAACTTTAGGCTTT
This sequence comes from Actinobacteria bacterium BACL4 MAG-120820-bin23, assembly GCA_001437855.1. Taxonomy (GTDB): domain Bacteria; phylum Actinomycetota; class Actinomycetes; order Nanopelagicales; family Nanopelagicaceae; genus Nanopelagicus. Next base: position 848 of record LIBD01000031.1, read on the forward strand.
GGTAGTGCTGCTTCAACCGCCCTAATGAGATTTTCTATGCCATAACCCGTACGGGCAGAGATTGCATATGCATTTGATTCTTTTCGTAAAATCTCCATCAGGACTTCTGGCGAGGCAACATCAGCTTTATTAACCGCAATTATTTCCATGATCTCACCACCCCCGATTTCATTTATTACCTCTCGAACAGCTCGCAATTGTTCAAATGGGTCTGGATGAGAACCATCAACAACATGGACAATTAAATCGGCTTCTGAAACCTCTTCTAAAGTTGACTTGAATGCCTCAACTAATTGATGAGGTAGATGTCTAACAAATCCGACCGTATCAACTAGCGTATAAATCCGACCATCTGCACTCTCGGTTTTCCTTACCGTCGGGTCCAATGTTGCAAATAATGCGTTCTCAACTAAAACATCGGCGCCAGTTAATCTGTTAAGTAATGATGATTTTCCAGCATTTGTGTAGCCTGCAATAGCCACTGATGGGATATTTTTCTTTCGTCGCTCACTTCTTTTTGTATCTCTAGATATTTTCATTTCTTTGATTTCACGGCGAAGCTTTGCCATCTTGTCATTAATTCTTCTACGATCGGTCTCAATTTTTGTTTCACCAGGTCCGCGCCCACCAATACCACCTGCTTGTCTAGATAGTGATTCACCCCATCCTCTAAGTCGGGGCAGCATGTAGGACATTTGTGCAAGTTCTACCTGTGCCTTACCCTCACGACTTTTTGCATGTTGCGCAAAAATATCTAAAATTAAAGCAGTTCTATCAATTACTTTTACCTTAACTTTCTGTTCAAGAGTTCTAAGTTGCGCTGGTGATAACTCGCCATCACAAACCACGGTATCGGCTCCGGTAGCAACAACAGCTTCTCGAACCTCTTTAACCTTTCCTGAACCAATAAATGTTGCAGCATCAGGCTTATCTCTGCGCTGAATTAGCGCATCCATAACTGTAGATCCTGCTGTTTCTGCCAAGGCCGCTAACTCCTTTATTGAGTTGTCCGCATCGGTAGATGTTCCTTCGGTCCAGACGCCAACTAGGACAACTTTTTCAAGTCGAAGTTGTCGATACTCTGAGTCTGTTACATCCTGTAATTCAGTTGATAGACCGCTTACACGACGAAGTGCCTGTCTATCTTGTAAATCTTGATTAGAGCTCTCTGGATTTTCATTTAATTCATACTCAGCAACTGCTTGGGCATTTTCACGAATCAGCGAATCTATATCAAGCTCTAATCCAGTTTCTTTATCAAATTTGGAATCTGTCACAAATATTGATCTAACTCTAAATCTTTAACTAAAACAGCTGGGCCAGTAAGTGTTGCATTACTGTGAGCATCTATTTCAACAATTAATCTTCCGCCGGGCGGATTAATTATCCATTTAATAGGTAAGTTTTTATTGCTTTTTATTGTGGCAGCAAGTGCAACTGCGCAAGTTCCTGTCCCACAGGATTGAGTTTCACCAACTCCTCTTTCAAATACTCTCATTCCGATCTGACCATCTTCAAGAAATCTAACAAACTCTATATTTACACCATCAGGATAAGTTGTTTCAGGTTTAACCATGGGTGCTGACTTCAAATCTCCAATAGCTGCTAAATCCTCTACAAAAACTACCGCGTGAGGATTACCAACATCAATATTTAAGCCAGGATACTCTTGTGAATTTGCAGTTACATTGATCTGACCATCTACCTGCGAAACTTTTCCCATATTTACTGAGATCTCACCTGAATCTGGGACTGATAGAAATTTTCTTCCGCCTCTAGTGTTGATTGAGTAAATACCAGAGGGTTGGTGGCCGCGATCTGTTAAGTATCTAGCCATAACCCTTATGCCATTGCCACACATTTCAGCTTGCGATCCATCTGCATTTGAATAATCCATAAACCAAGCTTTATCCTGTTTAACTATTTTTATAAATCCATCACTACCAACGCCACTTTTGCGGTCACAAATTCGTTTAATCTGTTCAGCTGAAAAGCTTAATTTATCCTCTGGATCAAAGACCAATACAAAATCATTGTGGGTCCCATGCCCATAGGTGGCGTTTATCATTAATTAATACTAGCCAACAGTTTTTCTAGCCGAACTGTATTTGTAGCTGGAGGTAGCCAGGTAATTCGCTCATCCCGATTAAACCAAGTCTCTTGCCGCCTGGCATAAGCTTTAGTAGTTCGTTTAGTTTCTTCCTTAGCAAACTCTTCGCTACATTCCCCATTTAAGTAATTCATTATTTGGCTATACCCAAGCGCCTTTTTAGCAGTGGTCGACTGTTCTAACCCTTTGGTCATAAGTAGAGAAACCTCGCGCGCAAACCCTTTTTCCCACATATTCTCAACACGTTCATCTATTTTTTGGTCCAAATTGTTCCGATCTAATACCAATCCAAACTCCTTGGCCATTGGATACTTACTGCTCTCCTGCCTTGGTAAATTGGCGGTAAATGGCTTACCGGTTAGCTCTATTACTTCTAGTGCTCTAATAATTCTGCGCAAATTCTCTTTTGGAATAGCTAAGGCAGCAGCCGGATCTAATTTCGCTAGCTTTTCATGCATAATTTCATTGCCAACTCTTTCAGCTTCGTCAGTTATTTTCTGTCGAACCTCAGGATTTGTATCAGGAAAATTTAAATCATCTAATATCGCTTTAATATATAGTCCAGTTCCACCTACAACCACTACTGACTTTCCCTGTTCAATCAGTTGGTCGATTACCCCTCTTGCCATGCTTTGATACCAAGCCACATTTGCTTCATCCTTTATATCTAAAACATCGATTAGATGATGGTTTATTCCACCTCGTTCTGCCGTTGTTAATTTTGCTGTACCAATATCCATCCCGGTATAGAGTTGCATTGAATCAGCATTAACAATTTCAGCCCCAATTTTCTGCGCCAGCATGACAGCCAAATCGCTTTTTCCAGTAGCGGTCGCGCCACAGATAACAATTAAACTCATTTATAAAGTTTTAAGTGAGGCAAGGGAAGGGATTCCTAATAATATTTTCTGATCTCCTTTATCTTCCAACCAAGCAGCGTGAGCCTCTGCGCCCCGGGTTTTTTTCACACTAACTGGTTGGCCAGCAACAATATGGTTTGCAAAAGCTTCTGTGACCACCACCTCGACTAGATCACCAGGTCGAGCACTCTTTGCTGAATTATCAAAGTGAGTTAATCTAAAATCTGCGCTTCGGCCATTTACCCTATTTAAATCCAAATCATGTCTGCCTTCATGGCTTGAAACTAACAACTGCACTCTCTTGCCAATCATCTTTATATTTTCATTTTTTGAAATCTCTTGCTGAATCTTATGAAGCCGGTTATATCTTTCAGACATCACCTCAGTAGCTACTTGATCTGGCATTGTTGCTGCCGGTGTGCCAGGACGCTTGGAGTATTGAAAGGTATAGGCTGCTGAGAAATTTGCTTGTTTTACCAAATCAATGGTTTGCTCAAAATCTGCATCACTTTCACCAGGAAACCCAACGATAATATCGGTAGTTATCGCAGCATGTGGAATTGCATCTCTGACTTTTTCTAGGATGCCAAGGTATCGATCTCGACGGTATGACCTGCGCATAGATTGTAAAATCTTGTCACTGCCAGATTGCAGTGGCATATGAAGATGTGGCATAACATTTTTAGTCTCTGCCATTGCCTCAATCACATCATCGGTAAAGTCCCGTGGATGCGGTGACATAAATCTAACTCTTTCTAAACCATCAACTTTGCCACATTCTTTTAATAATTTTGAGAATGCCAATCGGTCCCCAAAATCCACTCCATAAGCATTTACATTTTGTCCAAGTAAGGTAATCTCAATTACACCTTGATCAACTAGCGCTCTTATCTCCTGCATAATTTCATGAGCTGGGCGATCTTTTTCAATACCTCTTAATGTTGGCACGATACAAAATGTGCAAGTGTTATTACAACCTACAGAAACTGAAACCCATGCAGAAAATGCTGAATCTCGTTTAACCGGTAGCGTCGATGGGAAATGCTCCAATGATTCTTTAATTTCAACCTGCGAAGCCTCTTCAACTCTGGCTCGTTCAAGTAAAACTGGCAGTGAGCCAATATTATGAGTACCAAACACCACATCTACATATGGGGCCTTTTTAATAATTAAATCTTTATCCTTTTGAGCCATGCAACCACCAACTGCAATTTGAAAGTTAGGATCGCTTTTCTTTCGTGGCGCTAAGAATGAAAGATTTCCATACAATTTATTATCTGCATTTTCTCGAACCGCGCAAGTATTAAACACAACTAAATCTGGTTGACTATCTGCTAACGCTTGGGTGTAGCCGGCCTCTAGTAGCAAGCCAGTAATTCGCTCAGAGTCATGCACATTCATCTGGCAACCATAGGTTTCAACTACAAAGGTAGGCATTGGTTAATTCTACTTGCTAATTTTTATTAGTTAACTCCCGCATAATTTTGCCACAAATTCCATGGCCATAACCTTTTCTAGCAAGCAGCCCAGAAATCCTGCGATAGACGACCTCAGGATCTAAATGTGAAATTGAGTTGTATTTGCGCTGCGCCAACAAAAATGCTTGAGCGTACTCACTCTCATCATCAATCTCCTCAATCACTTCATTGATAATGTCCTGAGAAACTCCCTTGGTACGAAGCTCACCAGCAATCACTCGCTTACTAAGCTTCTTACTTCGCTGTCTAGACTCAGACCATAATTTTGCAAATTCAAGATCATTGAGTAGACCTTGTAACTCTAATGAATCTAATACGGAATTAGCGATATCGCCATCCACCCCACGCTTTACTAACTGCTTGCATAACTCATCCCTACTCTTAGCTCTTGGTGCAAGTGCATACAATGCAATTGACATCGCTTCAGAGTAGGGATCAGCTACTACTTCTTGAGATTTTTTCAAGGTGTATATAAGTGGTTAGAGATTAAAACTCAACATCAGCAGTTGCTTCATCAACAGCTGCAGCTAGTGCAGGATCGATTTCAGCTGGCACATATGATGCGCGGATCTTTTTCTCTATCTCATTTGCTAGATCAGGATTATCAATTAAAAATGCCCGAGCATTCTCTTTACCCTGTCCTAGTTGATCACCCTCATAGGTAAACCAAGCGCCGGATTTTTTAACGATTCCAGCCTCAACACCAAGATCAATTAATGAACCCTCCCGGCTGATTCCAACACCATAAATAATGTCAAACTCAGCTTGCTTAAATGGGGGCGCAACCTTGTTCTTAACAATTTTAACTCTAGTTCTATTACCAACCGCATCTTGTCCATCTTTTAGGGTTTCAATACGACGAACATCCATACGCACTGACGCATAAAACTTAAGTGCCTTACCACCTGTTGTGGTCTCTGGTGATCCAAAGAAAACACCGATCTTATCGCGTAGCTGATTAATAAAGATTGCAGTGGTATTTGATTGATGAAGTGCACCTGTCATTTTACGAAGTGCTTGTGACATCAAACGAGCTTGTAGACCCATATGAGAGTCACCCATCTCGCCTTCAATTTCAGCTCTTGGCACTAATGCTGCAACTGAGTCCACAACAACGATGTCGATGGCACCTGATCTAACTAACATATCCATAATTTCAAGTGCTTGCTCACCAGTATCAGGCTGTGAAACTAAAAGTGCATCAATATCAACACCAAGTTTCTTTGCATACTCTGGATCTAGTGCATGCTCAGCATCAATAAAGGCTGCAATGCCACCAGCTTTTTGAGCATTCGCAATTGCATGTAATGCAACTGTGGTTTTACCTGATGATTCTGGGCCATAAATTTCAACAACTCGGCCACGTGGCAGACCGCCAACACCGAGTGCGATATCTAGCGCAACTGAGCCAGTTGGAATTACCTCCATAGCAACAGCTTTGCGATCACCCATTTTCATTACCGATCCTTTACCGAACTGACGCTCGATTTGGGCAAGGGCGGTATCTAGGGATTTTGAACGATCACTAGAACGTTTATCTTCTTTCTTATCATCTTGTGGTTCTCTATTTGCAGAGGCCATAGTGATTTGTTTCCTTTCTTCTCCTTGACCAGCTATTGAAAAGTAATTCCAAAAGCGAGGTCATATTGTTCGGTCCAGAAGGTACGGAAACTCACTGACGGCTGGCTTGGGGTGCCAGCGGAACTGTGGAACCGCTCTGGTTGGGCAGGATAAGTGTATCGAACAACTGTTCGAAGGGGTTAAAAAGGGCTAGGACACGCCGTTATCTGTATTTATCTGGCATCGAAGGGTTATGGCGAACCACCGCTCGCCAGATCTCATCTGGCTCCATCCCTATCTCAATTGCTGCATTCACCGATATCCCACCTAACTCACTATGAATTATGTCGCGGGCGTAGGTATCAGGATCTGGAAAGTACTGACTAAGTCGATTTCGAAGCTCAGAGATTCGCATATTCACCTGCTACTCATTTTAAAGATAGAAACGGAAAATGCTCTAACCGGTTTTATTCAAAAAGTGTTTTGGCTAAGCGCTTTGACTGGGCTAAGGATTCATCTTCAGTTATAGGAGATCCTATTTGGCCAATTAGCCACCGTAAAATTACGCCACAGGCAGCAGAGTCTGCACCAAAAATCTTGACTATTCCTTGATGTACTAGCACCCAGGTTGAATGGTTTGAAATAGTAACTAATTTTGCAATATCTGTTGGATCACTTTCTACCAACTTTCTGAGTGCTAAGTCTTGCGAAATCTCAATCGACAACTTATGTAGCGCCTCTTGTCTAGAAGAAGCAGCTAGGCCGAGCTCGATTAATCTACCTACCTCAGATTCAACTAGGCACTCCATCATCTCTGCCTTATCTGCAAATTGATTGTAAATAGTGGCTTTTGAAACTTGGGCGCGAATCGCTATTTCGGCAATATTAGATTGATAATTTCCAACCTCAGTTATAACAGCTTTGGCGCCAGCAAATATTGCGGCTCGAGATTTATTACTTGTGGCATGTTGGCGGGCATATAACGCCAGTGCCGGCTGAGCTGACAACTTAAGCGGCGGTCTCTACCACTTGCAAAGTCGAAATTGTTAAAACTGGGGATTCGTGGTTTTTAACCACAGTCGCAACATCAACTAAGATGGTGGAAAGAGATAGATCTAGAGCAGAACAAATTGCATTTAGTAACTCACTTGACGCCTCTTTGTGCCCACGCTCAACCTCAGATAAGTATCCAAGAGAGACTCGTGCACTCTTTGCAACATCGCGCAAGGTGCGGCCTTGCTCAATTCGAGCAGCACGCAGGGCGCTACCGATATGGGTTCTTAGAAGTATCACGGCTTAAGAGTACGCTCTAAAGCAGCTAAAGCGCTGGTAATTGTGGCGTGGCGAATGACTTCTCGATCTCCCGACAGCGCCAGGGCGATAGCAAAACTCTCTTTTTGGCTTGATATACCCACCCAGACAGTTCCGACTTTTTGACCATACGCCTTTTTAGGTCCTGCTACTCCCGTTGTTGAAATTGCATAATCACTCTTAAATTTTTTGCGTACATTCTTTGCCATCTCAATTGCAACCTGCTCTGAGACTGCCGTATGTTTCTTTAAATCAGACTTGATGATTAAAAGCTGGGATATTTTAATCTCGTCACTATATGCAATTACTCCACCTAAAAATACTTTAGATGATCCAGGCACTCTAGTGAGTTGTTCAGCTATTCCACCAGC
>LIBD01000032.1 GCA_001437855.1 Actinobacteria bacterium BACL4 MAG-120820-bin23
TTGCAGATGGTAGAAGTGATCTCTACTCACTTGGTTGTTTGATGTATGAGTTGTTAACTGGCAAACCCCCATTTACTGGAGATACTCCAGTCTCAGTTGCCTACCAACATGTATCAGCGCCCTTAATTCCAGCATCGACACTTAAACCAAATTTAGACTCTAATTTAGATCGAATGCTTGAGGTGGTACTGGCAAAAAGTCCAAATAATAGATATCAAGATGCTCAAGCGATGCTGGCAGATTTAGAGCGGGTAATTAAAGGCGAACCAGTTACTACAAAGATTAAAAAGGTAATCCCAAGACGGCGAGTAATTACTTGGACCGCTCTTAGTGTAATTTTAATTTCGCTTTTAACCTTTGGTTACTTTGCTAGCTCACCAGATACAAACCTACTGAAAGTTCCTAATGTGGTTGGTTTAACAGAGAGTGAGGCTAGAGCGCTGCTTAAAAATTTCAATGTAAATATTGAGCGAGCCCCAGATGGCAAGATTCCAATTAATCGAGTGGCATCTCAATTACCGCTTGCTACCAGTGATGTCACAGCTGGCAGCTCAGTTACCTTAACTATCTCGGATGGGCCAGGAAATACCGCCATCCCGGTTGGTTTAATTGGTTTAACGCTGGAGGAGGCAAGAAATCGCTTAACTGCTGCTGGTTTATTAATCTCCCAAACTATTGCGGTGGATTCAGATCAAGCACCGGGAGTGGTGATCAGTATTAATCCAGCTCCTGGCACATTAATTACCGCTGGCAGTGGTGTAGTCCTTGAGATTGCCTCTGGCAATATTAAGGTGCCAGATTTGATTGACTTTAATGAGATTGATGCCAAAACAATTTTGACGCAAGCCGGTTTTTTAATTCGAGAGCTAAGCGCATTTGATCCAAGTAAATCTCTTGGCCAAGTTTTATCTCAAGCACCTGCTGCTGGTGAAACTAAATTAATTGGTAGTGTGGTAACAATTACCATAAATCGCTCTTAAGCTTTTATTACTACTGGGGATAATCCCTCACTGCGCTTTCTAGCCCCCTTATCACCGCAAATCTCTAACCAGTTACCAATCATCTGATAACCATGTTCGGTTAAAACCGACTCTGGATGAAACTGCACACCACAGATTGGTTTTGTTTTATGAGCAATTGCCATAATTACGCCAGATTCTGTTGCACCAGTTACCTCAAGTGAATCTGGGAGTGATTGTTTTTCAATAGCGAGTGAGTGATACCTAGTTGCTACAAATGGGGAGGGGATATCAGATAGAACTGAGGATTTATTGTGGCTAACAATTGAGGTCTTACCATGTAGTAACTCTGGCGCCCTAGAGACAGTTGCCCCATAAGCAACTGCAATTGCTTGATGTCCTAAGCACACACCAAGTAGTGGAATATTTTTTTCATCGCAATACTTAACTAACTCAACACTTACCCCAGCTGCCTCCGGTGTGCCAGGACCTGGTGAGATTAAAACCCCATCGTAATTACTGGCATCTTTAATATTGAATTGATCATTTCGAACAACTGTGCACTCAGCCCCTAATTGCTGCAGGTATTGAACTAAGTTAAAGACAAAGGAGTCATAATTATCTAAAACTAGAATCTTTCGCTGATGGGTGCTCATAGGTCAATTGTGTAGTAATCTGCCACCATGCCGAAGTCGAAAATACGAGATAAAGTAAAACGTAAGCAAAAGGTGGCTGCTGAAGCAGCACCGACCCTTGAGCCAGCCAAGATTGAAAGCCCAAAGTGGCTAGCTCCAGCGATGCTGGCCTTCTTCCTAATTGGCCTAATTTGGATCGTAATCTTCTACATCAGCTCAACTGCCTACCCAATACCAGGTATTGGTGCTTGGAATATGGTGGTCGGCTTTGGCTTTGTGGGCGTTGGATTTTCACTAGCCACCCGCTGGCACTAATTACACTCTTGTAATTCTCCACACAGTGGATAAGTGTTGTGGATAACTTTTAGAGCATTTCATCACCTATCTGACCTACCCTTAAGCCGTGCTCGCCATCATCGCCTACCTATTAACTGCAATTGCAGTTGGTATTTTCTCTTTTAGAGCTTATTCATTATTTAAAAAAATAAAATCTGGTCAGCCAGATTCCTCTAGGTTTAATGATAAAAAAATTAGATTTAAAAATATGTTGCGTGAGGTTTTCACTCACACCAAGATGCTTAATTTTACTGTGACAGGTATTGCACATTGGTTTGTGATGATTGGTTTTTTTGCCCTCCTTGGCACATTAATTACCGCATATGGTCAATTACTCAATCCAGCCTGGGTGCTGCCAGTAATTGGTCACTTTGTTGGTTATGAATTATTTGCCGAAAGTATTGCTGCCTTAACTGGGGTTGGCATTGTTGCCTTGATTGGAATTAGACAGGCAACTAGAGTTTTTAAAAAGGGAAGAGCCTCTAGATTTTATGGCTCTGGTAATTGGAAAGCTTATTATGTTGAAGCGACCATATTAGTAATTGTATTTTGTGTAATCGCTCTGCGTGGGTTAGAGGGAGCGCTACTTGGCTTTGATAATTGGAGCTGGCACTTTGCTATCTCATATCCAGCGGTTTTATTTTTTAGTACTTATTCAATTGCTGATATTGAAAACTTAATTCAAATTATTGCCTTTATTAAGATCACTACCTCCATGATTTGGTTTATCGTGGTTGGTTTAAATCTAAATATGGGAATTGCTTGGCATAGATTTTTAGCATTTTTTAATATTTACTTTAAAAAATACCCAAGTAAACAAAATGCACTTGGTGCGCTGCCACCAATGATCTCCCATGGACATGAGATTAATTTTGAGGATCCAAAAGAGGATGATGTATTTGGTATCGGAACGAGCGCAGATATCTCTTGGAAGGGCTTACTTGATATGGCCACCTGCACAGAGTGCGGTAGATGCCAATCTCAATGCCCAGCCTGGCACACTGAAAAACCACTATCGCCAAAGCTATTAATCATGGCTATGCGCGATCACGCGCTAGCTAATATTGGCAGCGAAAAAGTGAGTGAAAAAATAGTTGGCAACGCACATGAGAATGCCATCTCACTTGATGTGCTTTGGTCTTGCACTACATGTGGCGCCTGTGTTGAGGAGTGCCCAGTTGATATTGAACATGTAGATCACATTGTTAATATGAGAAGGTTTCAAGTATTGGTGGAATCTGAGTTTCCAACTGAGTTAGGTAATACCTTCCGTAATTTAGAAAAGGCTGGCAATCCATGGGGGGCAAACCGAGCAGATCGAGATGCTTGGATTAAAGAGGTTGATTTTCCAATTACCGTTATTGAATCTGTTATTCCAGAGGATGTTGAGTACCTATTTTGGGTTGGCTGCGCAGGTGCCTATGAAGAGCGAGCTAAGAAAACTACCAAGGCTGTGGCAGAGCTGTTATATATGTCAGGAGTTTCTTTTGGCGTACTAGGAAAGAAAGAGACCTGTACGGGAGATCCAGCCCGTAGAAGTGGTAATGAATTTTTATATCAGATTTTATCTAGAGAAAATATTGAAACTTTGCAAGAAACCTTTGGCACCCGGGGTGTTAAAAAAGTTGTTGTTACCTGTCCACACTGCTTTACAACTATTGGCCGAGATTACAAACAACAAGGTTTTGAATTACAGATGGTTCACCATACGCAATTGTTAAATCAATTAGTGAAAGAGGGAAGATTAAAGCCAATTGCACCAGCGGCGGCGGAAGCTAAAAAACTTACCTATCATGATCCTTGTTATTTAGGCCGGCACAATCAAATCTATGAACCACCCCGGGAGTTATTGGAATCAGCTGGAGTTGCGGTAAGTGAGATGCCTAGAAACCAAGAGCGATCATTTTGTTGTGGCGCAGGTGGTGGGCGAATGTGGATGGAGGAAAAAATTGGTTCTCGAATTAATTTAAACCGGGTAGATGAGGCGATTGCTACCGGCGCTGAAGAGGTGGCAGTTGGTTGCCCATTTTGCCGGGTGATGATCTCAGATGGCATGGTGGCCAAGGAGAGCTCAGTTGAGGTGCTTGATGTTGCTCAAATTATGCTCAGAAGTGTCAAAAGATCAGGTTAAAACCCATTTGATTCTCAGGAAGTACTCAGGATAGTAGATAATTATCTACCTTACGAGGTGATGCCAAATGACCGCTCTTAAAGAAAGAGTTGAAAAAGCTAGCAGCAATATCGATGGGTTAAATCAAAATACCCAACGCATTTTAGTAGTCGATGATGAAAACAGTATTAGTGAACTTATTGCCACCAGTTTAAAGTTTGTTGGTTTTGATGTTCGCACCGCTGCCTCTGGCGCGCAAGCTCTCCAAATTGCCGAAGAGTTTAAACCTCACGCACTTATTCTTGATGTGATGTTGCCTGATCAAAATGGATTTGATGTCTGCCGGCAGATAAGAAGTGAAGGACACAATATTGGCGTTTTATTTTTAACTGCCAAAGATTCAGTTGAGGACAAGATTGCTGGCTTAACTATTGGTGGCGATGATTATGTAACTAAGCCATTCTCATTAGAGGAGTTAGTTGCCAGACTTCGCGCCCTACTTCGCAGAACTGGCGCCACCGAAGTTTTAGCTGATGATGAAAAAATTAGATTTGCCGATCTTGAATTAGATGAGGCAACTCATGAAGTAAGGCGAGCTGGCAAGATGGTTGATCTCTCCCCTACTGAGTTTTTACTTCTTCGCTACCTAATGATCAATGCCGACCGGGTAGTTAGTAAGTCACAAATTTTAGATCATGTTTGGCAGTATGACTTTAGAGGAGATATGGGAATTGTGGAGACATATGTTTCCTACCTGCGCAAAAAGATTGATATCTTCCAACCACCTCTTATACACACTGTTCGTGGAGTGGGATACCGCCTAAGGTTGCCAGCAAGTAAGTAATTGATCACAATTACCTAATGAACTCTCCGCTAAGCCGGGTGCGTACTCCGCTGTCGCTATGGAGTTTGCGTAACCGACTTATTCTGGCGGCAGTTTTCTTAGCGAGTTTGGCAATTATTGCCTCTAATTTTGCTGCTAATACTGCACTTCGTTCCTACCTAATTTCGCAGGTAGATAACCAATTATTTAGTATTTCATCTGGCTCCCTTGAGCGATTAGATCGAGCCGGTATTGCGCCACAAAGTGAGGCGCAAGAGAGCCAATCACCATTTAGAGTTGTGCAACCAATCCGGGGTGTACCGACCTCCACCTCATTAACATTATTAGATCGAAAGGGAAATTTAGTTGGCCAGGTAGGTGGGGAATTAGCTGGGCAAAATTTTGGTGTTACTGGTTTGAAAGTTTCGCAAGTTAAAAAGTATGGAAATAAACCATTCACTATTGAGGGAGAAGGTCGTAATCCAGATATCAGAGCTTTAGCACTAGTACTGCCAACTGGTATGGGAAGTGTAATTGCAACAAATTCGTTGGCAGAGGTTGATAAAACCTTAAGCCAACTTAGATTTTTATTTTTCTTCCTTGGATTAATTGCCATCTTTTTAACTGCCCTAGTCTCTAGATGGATTATTGCCATTAGTTTGCGCCCACTAGATAAGGTAGAGGAGACAGCAGAGGCAATTGCAGCCGGAGATCTTTCCGCACGTTTACCGGCGGCAAAACCAGATACTGAGGTTGGCCGATTAACTACCTCACTAAATGCAATGTTAAGCCAAATTGAACAATCATTTGATGTCAGGGTAGAAAGTGAAAACAAGTTACGAAGATTTGTAGCTGATGCCTCTCATGAACTTCGCACCCCACTTACTGCAATTAGAGGCTTTGCCGAATTACATCGCCAGGGCGCAGTGATGGGGGAGGAAAAAACCAAAGAATTAATTTCTCGAATTGAGGGTGAATCAATTCGAATGAGTAGTTTGGTAGAGGATTTATTGCTGCTAGCTAGGTTAGATCAAGCCCAGGAATTAGATTTTGAACCAGTTGATTTAAATACCTTAATCGGCGAGGTTGTTGCATCAGCAAAGGCGGCCGGCCCAGATCATCTGATTGAGTTACATCTGCCACAGCAAGAGTTATTTGTATTAGGTGATTCTCGTCGAATTCATCAGGTAGTGGCTAATTTGTTAGCTAATGCTCGCACCCATACACCCTTTGGCACAAAAATAAATGTTACTGCCCGGCAAACTTTAGCTGAGGTAATTATTGAGGTGGCAGATAATGGACCTGGTTTATCTAAGAGTGATCAGGAGAGAATTTTTGAAAGATTTTTTAGAGCAGATCCAGCCCGAGTAAGAAATAGTGGTGAAGGAAGTGGGCTTGGCTTATCAATTGTAGATGCGGTGATGAAGGCCCATGGTGGATATGTTTCGGTAAAATCTGAGTTAGATAAAGGTGCCACCTTTACACTTCACTTTTTAAATAAAGAGTAATTACTCAATCTTGCTTTGGTGAAAATTTAAATAAGATTTTGATGGTGTTGGTCCGCGCTGGCCTTGATATCTAGAGCCATAGAGCGCTGAACCGTATGGGTGCTCAGCAGAAGAAGATAATTTAATTAAACAAAGTTGGCCAATTTTCATACCTGGAAATAATTTAACTGGCAGATTTGCCACATTAGATAACTCCAAAGTTATATGTCCAGAAAAACCTGGGTCAATAAAGCCAGCGGTGGAGTGAGTTAGCAATCCCAATCTGCCGAGTGAGGATTTACCCTCTAACCTGCCAGCAATATCATCGGGCAAAGTTATAACCTCATAGGTGCTAGCTAATACAAACTCACCTGGGTGCAAAATAAAATGTTCATCAGCTGCAACTGCTACCTCGCGGGTTAAATCCGGTTGTTCAATTGATGGATCAATTACCGAGTATTTATGATTTTCAAAGACTCTAAAAAACCGATCTAGGCGAACATCAACACTTGATGGCTGAATCATGGAATCGGTAAATGGCTCAACCTTTACCCGGCCAGATGAAATCTCAACCTTAATATCTCGATCACTTAGCAACACAATGAGCGACCCTACCCTTAAAGTTATCCAATCGTTAGGAAAACCTACTGGCGGGTATTGATTAAGTTACCGGTCAGTAGCATGCTTATCCCATGGGACATTACATAGCTAATCTGCGGGATATTGAGTTTTGCCTTTTTGATCTATTAGAGCGCGAATCAATTTTAGGAAAAGGAATCTATAAAGATTTAGATCGCGAGACTGCAATGGGCATGCTCGAAGAGGTAAAGCGCATGGCCGAAAATGATTTAGCGGATAGCTTTGTTGATAGTGATCGAAAGGGCGTGGATTTTAATTCTGCTACTGGCGATGTTAAGTTGCCAGAGTCATTTAAAAAATCTTATAAAACATTTATTGATAATGAGTGGTGGCGCATTGATGCCCCAGTTGAATTAGGCGGTACTGCAATTCCACCATCAATTAGATGGGCAATTGCTGAAATGGTTTTAGGTTCTAATCCTTCAATTCATATTTACGCATCCGGTACTGCATTTGCACATGTGGCATATGTTTATGGCACAGAGGAACAAAAGAAGATTGCAAAATTAATGGTAGATAAGCAATGGGGAGCAACCATGATGCTTACTGAACCAGATGCCGGTAGTGATGTTGGTGCTGGTAGATCAAAGGCGATTAAGCAAGCAGATGGTACTTGGCATATTACTGGTACAAAAAGATTTATTACCTCAGGGGATTCTGATCTAACTGAAAACATTATTCACTTTGTACTAGCTCGCCCAGAGGGAGCAGTTGCCGGTACTAAAGGTTTAGATCTTTATATGATTCCTAAATTTATGTTTGATTTTAATACTGGTGAGTTAGGTAAGCGCAATGGAGTTTATGTAACCAAGATTGAAGACAAGATGGGATTAAATGTCTCTGCTACCTGTGAGATGAACCTAGGTGAAAAGGAGCCAGCAGTTGGCTACCTATTAGGTGAAGTTCATGATGGTATTGCACAGATGTTTAAAGTTATTGAGTACGCCCGCATGATGGTGGGAACCAAAGCAATTGCCACACTTAGCGCTGGCTACCAACAAGCACTTGCTTACGCCAAAACTAGAGTTCAAGGGCCAGATTTAATAAAGGCTAAAGATAAAAACTCTCCTAGAGTTGAAATTATTAAGCACCCTGATGTGCGCAGATCTTTAATGGTGCAAAAGTCATACTCTGAAGGTATGCGAGCGCTAGTTCTCTATACCGCTTCAATTCAAGATGCTTATGCCTTAGCGGTTGCAGAGGGGGCAGATCCAGAGAAGATTGAGGATTACCATCTAGTAAATGATTTACTCCTGCCAATTGTTAAAGGTTACGGCAGTGAGAAGTCATACACATTACTTGGTACTGAATCCTTACAAACCTTTGGTGGCTCAGGCTTTACTACCGATTGGCCACTTGAGCAGTATGTGCGAGATGCCAAGATCGA
>LIBD01000033.1 GCA_001437855.1 Actinobacteria bacterium BACL4 MAG-120820-bin23
GGTTCCAACATAGGGACCAATTAATGAGTAAGGCAGCAGCACTACCGCAAATGCCACAGCAGCACTCATCGCATCTGGTGCCCGCTCTGGTGAGAATAAAATAAAGCTAGCTAGCGCAGATTGAAATAAACCATCAGTTAATTGCCCGCTCCAACGGATAGTTAAGATTCTATTTAATCTAGAACCGCTACCAACTGGCCAAATACCCATAAGGCAAGCGTAGTTATTAATTTAGGATTAACCTTGGATCTTATGTTAGCCACGATGAGATCCTCAATTGATTACTCGTTGAGTAAAAGGCGGACCCTGATTGCACTTTTCCAAGGTGCAGCCAGCGCAATGGATGCTTGTGATGCCGATCCGTATTTAAGGCGAGCTGCAAAACACCATGGTGAGTTAACTAATCGTTCTTGCCCTGTTTGTAAGAAATTAAAGATCGTAGAGCTTCGGTATGCCTTTGGGGATCAACTCGGTCAATACTCAGGTCGAATTAAGAATCAAGTGGAGTTGATCCAAATGCAAAGTGAGTATGGTGAATTTCGAGTTTATGTTGTCGAAATCTGCACCAGTTGCCACTGGAATCATCTAATTGAATCCTTTTTACTAGGTGATGGAAAATATAGAAAGCCACCACGAAAGGTTCGCACATTAGCCGATGAGGATTAGCGGTAATCTTGGCAGGTGAGCAACTGGGTACAAAAACTTCCTAGAATTTTTGTTTTAGGAACAGGCTTTAGCTTTGTCGCAGGTGTCTTCGTATTTGGCTTTGCCTACTTCACTGTTTCAATTCCAGATCCAAATGCCTATGTAAATAGTCAGGCCACAATTATTCAATACGCAAATGGCAGTGAAATTGGCCGGATTGGATCTGAAAATAGAACTGTTGTTTCCCTGGCTGAAATACCAATGAATGTTAGAAATGCAGTAATGGCGGCTGAGGATAGAAATTTTTATTCTAATCGCGCCTTTAGTCCAATTGCATTAGCTGCGGCAGTTTGGGATAACGTATTAAATGTTGGCCAGGGCCGGGGTGGTTCAACTATTACCCAACAATATGCAAAAACTGCCTTTTTAACTCCAGAGCGATCTATTCAACGAAAAGTTAAAGAGTTGGTGATTGCGATAAAGTTAGAAAATCAATTTACCAAAGATGAAATCTTAGAAAATTATCTAAACACAATTTACTTTGGCCGCGGATCATATGGTGTGCAGACTGCTTCCCAAGTTTATTTTGGGACTACGGTAAATAAATTGACAGTTGCTCAAGCTGCAGTGCTAGCTAGTATTTTGCGAAGCCCAGGTTTTTATGATCCTGGATTTAAAAAAGAAAATTTACCTCGGCTAGAAGCTAGATTTAAATATGTGCTAGATGGCATGGTGGAAAAGGGTTGGTTGGAGAAAGAAAAGGCAGAAAAAATAAAGTTTCCCAGAATTAATCCAAGAGTGACATCTGGTGCGTTGGCTGGACCAAAGGGTTATGTGATTTCCTGGGTGGAGCGCGAATTAAATCTACTTGGCTTTACCGATGAACAACTTATGGTTGGCGGTTACATAATTAAAACTACTTTAGTTAAAGAGGCACAAGAGGCAGCAGTCTTTGCAGTCAGCAAGGAAGCACCAACTAAAGCACCAGAGAATTTACATATTGGATTAGTCGCTATTAAGCCTGGCACAGGTGAAATATTGGCGATGTATGGCGGGCAGGATTATTTAAAGTATCAATTTAACGCAGCCACTCAAGGCATTACCTCTGGTGGATCCTCCTTTAAAGCCTTTGCCTTAATTGCCGCCCTTGAGCAGGGAATTCCATTATCTTCAATTTGGAATGGTGATTCACCAAAAGTTTATGATGATGGAATTGGCCGGGCTTATCCGGTAAATAATTATGGCGAAGAAAGTTGGGGAAATCTTTCACTGCTGACTGCAACTGAAAAATCTATAAATACAGTTTATGTACCCCTTGGCATGAAAGCTGGACTAGAAAAAGTTGTTGATGTAGCTAGAAGAGCTGGAATTCCAGATTCAGTTGAAATGGTGGCATCCCCATCAGTATCGCTAGGTTCTGCCAGCCCACATGTAATTGATTTAGCAAATGCTTACGCCACATTTGCCTCTCAAGGAATATATGCCAAACCATTTATTATTAATGAGGTGCAAGGACCAAATAAAGGAATTTTGTATCAGGGCAGAATTCAAGCTCAAGAGGTATTTAGAAAAGATGTGATGGCAGATTTAACTTATGCGTTAAGCAAAGCTACAGAGTCTGGTACCGCAGCAGTTGTCGGCGCCAGGGTTGCTCGCCCAACAGCTGGTAAGACTGGAACCTCAAATGACAACGCATCTGCTTGGTTTAATGGCTACACCCCAGAGGTTGCCGCATCGGTAGCTTTTTATCGAGATGATGCCACCCAAACTTTAAATGGCATTGGCGGATTAACCTCAGTAACTGGTGGATCCTTCCCAGCCAGAATTTGGGCAGAGTTTGTTAAAAAGTACTTAGCCAAAGCGCCTGTTCAAAATTTCCCAGAGCCGGCATTTATCGGTGGCACCGAACCTGTTAGCTATATTGATGCAGTCCCCGAGATGGATCCAGCATTAATCCCACCATCACCATCACCTACGCCAAAACCTAAGAAAAAGAGTTAAATCTTGCTTACCAAATTGGTAAGTAAAGTTTTCATATTAGTAGTTTTACTCTCATCTTTTCTATCTTTGTTTAAGTTTAATTACTGCCGATCAACTAATTGGGCCTCACCTGATAACTATGTGCACGCCTGTTATACCGATATCCCAGCTTTATTTTATGAACGAGATTTAGATACCAACACCTTCCCATATCAATCCAGCTTTAACTCAATGGAGTACCCACCAATTATTGGGCTGGGCAATTGGTTAATTAGTTTTATTACCCCAGATCAATTCTCAGATAGATGGTTTTTTGATATCAATGCTGCCATAGCAATTATTTTATTTTTACTATCGGCCTTATTGGTTAAAAAGATGAGGCCAGAGTATGCCTACCTATATCCACTAGCCCCTGCGGTAGTGGCATCATTATTTATAAATTGGGATTTATGGGTGGTAGCTGGCGCAATTTTAGCTATTTACTTTTTTGATCAGAAAAAATATGAAGCAAGCAGTATTTGGCTGGGGATTGCAATCTCAACTAAATTTTTTCCAATTGTTTTCTTAATCCCAATTGCCATAATTTTCTATCAGCACAAGAAGATAAATGAGTTAATAAAGTTTATCGCCAGAACCTTACTTATCTGGGCCGCCTTTAATTTACCCTTAGCTGCCATTTACTTTGAGGGCTGGTGGCGGTTTTTTAAATTAAATCTTGAGCGATCTAGCGACTTTGGATCAATTTGGTATGCACTAGATCTGCTCAACATAAACCTACCTAGCGTAAATCTTTTATCAATAATATTTACATTACTACTTTTCACCTACTTAATAATCTATCTACTTAAACTGCCCACCCCACCTACCCTGGCTCAGGTAGCATTTTTTACCGTAGTTATCTTTACCACTACAGCTAAGGTTTACTCACCACAATATGTTTTATGGCTTACACCCCTTGCAGTGCTGGCGCTAACAAATAAAAAACAGCAGATTAAATTTTGGATCTGGCAAGGTACTGAAATGATTTACCATCTAGCAATCTGGCAGTACTTAGCTTCTTATACTGGTGCCACCTTTGGCTTGCCAGCTGGTGGGTATGCAATCGCCTGCCTACTTAGAGTGGCTGGGATCTGGATATTTACCCAAGAGGTAATGAGCCAGCTGGCCAAAAAATCCACAGTAAATCAGGCTTAATTTCCAACTTTTAACCGCGGCGGCTACCCTTTACCCCAACACCTGCTGCGGAAATCCCGTGGCCGCTTTAGTCCAGAGGTGGATATAAAAATGCGTCGTTATGAACTCATGGTCATTTTAGACCCTGATTTAGAAGAGAAAACTGTAGCCCCAAGTCTTGAAACTTATCTAAAGATAATTAAAGATGGTGGCGGCAAGATAGATAAGTTAGATATCTGGGGTAAGCGCCGGATGGCCTTTGAAATAAATAAAAAAGGTGAAGGCATTTACGCAGTTATCGATATGCACTCAGAGCCAGCACCAGTTAAAGAGTTGGATCGTCAACTTAATTTAAATGAGTCTGTGTTTCGCACCAAAGTTGTTCGTCCAGAAAGTAATCCCCAGAACAAAAAATAAAGAACAAGCATCTAAAGTAGAAACGGGAGAAATAAAATGGCAGCAGGCGATACCAACCTAACCATGATCGGTAACTTAGTAAGTGATCCAGAGTTACGCTTTACTCCATCGGGAGCTGCGGTAGCAAAGTTCACAGTGGCATCAACCCCACGTTACTTAGATAAAAACACAAATGAGTGGAAAGATGGCGATAGCCTCTTTTTACAATGCCAAATTTGGCGACAAGCTGCTGAGAATGTGGCGGAGTCATTAACTAAGGGCATGCGAGTAATTGTCTCTGGACGATTAAAGCAACGCTCTTATGAAACCAAAGAGGGTGAAAAGCGAACTGTGTTTGAGGTAGAGGTGGATGAGGTCGGTCCATCACTTCGCAATGCAACAGCTAAGGTAACTAAAACTGCTCGCCAAGCTGGAGGTGGTTACACACCAGCAGCTAGTGAAGCAACTACATCATCAACTGATGATCCTTGGTCAGCAGCCCCAGTTGGCGGCGGTTGGTCAACGACACCAAGTGATGACACACCACCTTTTTAAAAAGTAAAAAACCATTCCTGTTTATAAAAAAACAGGGCCCTAACTAATAAGGAGCACCACAGTGGGAGCAAGAAGTAATAAAACGCTTAGAGAAAAAGCTAAGCAATCAAAATCTGCAGCAGCAGCTGCAGCCATGAAGAAGTTTAAAAAGAAGCCATGCTCATTTTGTCGCGATGAGGTTGTCTATATCGATTACAAAGATATCGCCACCCTTCGTAAATACATTACTGATCGAGGCAAGATTCGCTCTCGTCGAATAACGGGAGCTTGCACCCAACACCAACGAGCAGTTGCCGCTGCGGTTAAAAATAGCCGCGAGATGGCGCTTCTGCCTTACACCTCAACTGCGCGATAAGGAGATAGAAAAAAATGAAATTAATCCTTACTCGTGAAGTTCCAGGACTAGGTAATGCCGGAGATGTAGTAACTGTTAAAGATGGTTATGGCCGTAATTTCCTACTACCAAGAGGTAATGCGATTGTGTGGAGCAAGGGCGGTGAAGGCCAGATTGATGGCATCAAGCGCGCTCGCACAACTAGAGAGATTCGCGATCTAGATCATGCTAAAGAGATCAAAAATAAGCTAGAGGCTGCCAATGTAATTGTGAAGGTAAAGGTTGGCGCTACCGGCTCTATGTTCGGCTCAGTTACCGATAAGGCAATTGTGGCGGCAATTAAGAGTGCAACTAGTGAAACAGTTGATCGCCATAAGATAAAAATGGATAAGCACATCAAAAAGGTTGGCAAATACACAGTAAAGATTGCACTTGAATCTCAAGTGGTAGCCAATGTTCCGATTGTTGTGGTCTCAGATAAGTAAGTTAAGAAAGTAATTAAAAAAAGCCCACCAAGTTTTGGTGGGCTTTTTACTTTGGGCTTTAACTCTTCAAATAGTGAGATAAGCAAATAAATCTTTCTCCACAGTTTAAATCTTTATTTTACGCTCAAATTAGAGTTAATTAAAAACTTATCCACCATAGATTGATACTTACCCACACCCTTATCCACTACTTATGAACAGTTTTTTACACCTACTACACAGGTGAGTGCACAGGGTTAGCAGCTTATTTACCAAGAAGAGTCAGCAGAGATTATCTTTACCCCCTAGATCAATAACACCTAGGTAAAAGCATTGAATTTAACTATTTTTAGCAGGTTGTCAGTGGCAGATGGGAGGCTTTAATTATGAGTATCGCAGAGTTTCCTAACAACTCAGGTAGAGCTAGAGCTGCTGAGTTTGAGCGCACGCCACCACAAGATGTGATTGCTGAACAATCTGTATTAGGTGGCATGCTGTTATCAAAGGATGCAATTAGTGATGTCGTTGAAATATTACGAGAGCGAGATTTTTATCGCCCGGCACATGAATTAATTTATGACGCAATTGTTGATTTATATGGCAGAGGTGAGCCAGCTGATCCAGTAACTGTGGCAAGTGAGTTAACTAAGCGAGGAGATTTAGTTAGAGCAGGGGGTGCGCCATACCTGCACACATTGATCTCCTCTGTTCCAACGGCAGCTAATGCTGGGTATTACGCAAAGATAATTAGAGAGCGCGCAATTATGCGCAGATTAGTTGAGGCTGGTACCAAGATTGTGCAACTTGGCTACACCGAGGAGGGTGAGGTTGATGATGCAGTTGATCAAGCCCAAGCTGAAGTTTATGCGGTAACTGAGCGACGTGAATCAGATGATTATGTACAACTATCTCAATTACTACCAGATGCCTATGATGAGATTGAAAAGATTTCTGCCGGTGTTGTTGGACAAGGTGTTAAAACTGGATTTAAAGATTTAGATGCCCTAACAAATGGTTTTCATCCAGGAAATATGATTGTGTTGGCAGCACGTCCGGCAGTTGGTAAATCAACCCTCGGATTAGATATTGCCAGGTATGCCTCAATTCATAAGCGCGAGACCTCAGTTATCTTCTCACTTGAAATGAGTAAATCCGAGATCACAATGCGAATGCTTTCAGCTGAGGCCAGAGTGCCATTAAATAACATTAGATCTGGCCGATTAAATGAAGAAGAGTGGTCGAGGATGGCCCGGCGTATGGGTGAGATCTCAGATGCACCAATGTTTATTGATGATTCTGCAAATCTTTCGTTAATGGAGATTCGGGCAAAGGCTAGAAGATTAAAGCAGCGCCATGATTTAAAGCTGATTGTGATTGATTATCTGCAACTTATGACCAGCGGTAAGCGAGTGGAAAATAGGCAGCAAGAGGTCTCTGAGTTCTCTCGGCAATTAAAGTTATTAGCTAAAGAGTTAAATGTGCCAGTTGTTGCCATCTCGCAGTTGAATCGATCTCCAGAGCAGCGAACTGATAAAAAACCAATGCTCTCTGATTTGCGTGAATCTGGCTCAATTGAGCAGGATGCAGATGTGGTTATTTTGCTTCATCGAGAAGATCTCTATGACTCACAAAATAGATCAGGTGAGGCTGATTTAATTGTGGCTAAGCATCGAAACGGACCAACTAGAACAATCACCGTGGCCTCGCAATTACATATTGCCAGATTTACCGATATGGCAACTACCTTTGCGCCAGTTGAGAAGTTTGTTAAAGATAATTAAATCTTAGTTAAGCTACCGCTTTTGACATCATAAATTGCACCAACTATAGAAATTCCTTTTGGTAGCAACGGGAATTGCTCAATTCTTACCAAATCAGATTTTAAAGCAGCCAGTTGATCAGTTACCGTTCTAATCTCAATACTTCTAGTATCAATACCACTTTTTTCAAAAATAGCTGCATGAATCTGCTCTTCACTACCACTTGCCATCTTGCAATCAGTATGCGGCATTACTAACACTCTACTGACATTAAGTAAGTTAGTTGCCAAAATTAATGTTCGAAGCACATCCTCAGTTACTCTAGCTCCAGCATTACGCAATATTTTGGCATCCCCAGCCTTCATGCCAACAATTTTAAGTGGATCAATTCGAGAGTCCATGCAGGTAACAATTGCTAACCCCTTTTTAGCTTGTCCAGTTAAATCTTGGGATTTAAACTCCTTTATAAACTCTTTATTTGCCTCAAATAGGTCATCAAAATTACTCATGATTTGCTCGCCACTTTTCGTGCCTTATCAGCTAAATAGATACCAAATAACACTACCGCACAACCAATAAGTTGAATGGTAGTAAAGGCCTCACTTAATAACCACCAAGCAATTACACCAGCAAATATTGGCTCGATCATGCCAATAACACTACTAGTGCTAGCTGATAACTCTCTGATACCAGTAACTGTTAGTAGGTAAGGAATAACTGTGCCAATTACTACAATCCAAAGTATTAAGGCCCAACCCGGAGCTGTGTAATTAGATAGCTCACCTTGTAGTGAGTAGGTATTGGTTAAGAACTCAAATGGGAAGTTCCACCACGGCAAAATTAATGCAAAGAAAATCGCTGCCACTGACATTCCCCAAGTTATTAAGGAAAGTGAGGTTCGAGTTTGGGAGAGCTTATCGGCGAAGATAAAGTAAAGGGCAAGAGCTAGGGCATCTAAAAATGCGACAAA
>LIBD01000034.1 GCA_001437855.1 Actinobacteria bacterium BACL4 MAG-120820-bin23
CTTCCTCTTCCCAGCGCAATATTCATTCCTTCCTGGAACTACTTTTGACCAAGCAATAGAACAAATGCTCAAAAGATTCAATTTTGCAGCAAAGGAAAGTAAAATTGATCAGGGTTATTTGAATTTTTCACCATATGAATTATTGATAATTGCTTCACTTGTTCAATCCGAAGGTGACCCTGAAGACTTCTCAAAAATTTCCAGAGTTATCTATAATCGGTTAAAGATTGGAATGCCACTTCAGGTAAACGCAACTATTGATTATGCCTTAAATCTGCGGGGTGATATCAGACTTCCCTATAAGAGACTAGAGACAGATTCAAAATATAACACTTACAAATTTAGAGGTTTACCGCCAGGGCCAATAAGTAATCCCGGGCAAGATGCACTAGATGCTACTGTCAATCCTATGTCGGGAGACTGGCTTTATTATGTGACTGTTAAGCCCGGGGATACAAGGTTTACTAAGTCCTATGAAGAGTTTTTAGGTTGGGCAAATGAATTTAGGAAAAATGAAAGAGATGGGCTTTTCGAATGATTAAGTTAGCTGTAGCAGGTAGTCCCATTTCCCATTCTTTATCTCCTCTTCTACACAGTACCGCTTATGAAATTCTAAACGTGCCTGCAGACTTTACGTCAAATGAAGTTACTGATCTTGAGTTTGGTGATTTTTATTTTCAGGCAAAGAACTCTGGCTACAGAGGGCTTGCGCTAACTATGCCTTTGAAAGAAATTGCAATTGGCTTTGTAGACAGAGTAGATCCGGTTGCTAAACAAATCTCATCAATCAATACAATAATCTTTGAATCAACCGGCAGTATTGGTTTATCTACTGACTTAATGGCATTTAAAAGTTTACTCAAACCTTATTTTGGAAAAAAAATTGCAGTATTGGGAGCTGGCGGAACTGCAAGAGCGGCAATAGGGGCACTCAAAGGTACCGGTACTGAGGTTTCGGTTTTAACTCGATCGGTAACTAGACATGACCAACTTCATGCGGCCGCTGTTGATCTAAAAATTGATTTCTTGGACTGGCATAGATTTGAAGAAATTCAGGATAGAGATTTGATTATCTCTACGACCCCAGCAGGAGCAACGGATGGATTGTCTGTGATTTCTTCCAAAGCTGATTTTTTTGAAGTAATTTACCACCCATGGCCAACTGAATTGGCTAAGCGGTATCAAAATCTAGGTCGTACTGTCATCGGGGGATTGTCGCTGCTTGTAGAGCAGGCCTTATTTCAAATTAAATATTTTGCCCAGGTAGAGTTTGATTTCAATGACATG
Organism: Actinobacteria bacterium BACL4 MAG-120820-bin23; assembly: GCA_001437855.1. GTDB lineage: Bacteria > Actinomycetota > Actinomycetes > Nanopelagicales > Nanopelagicaceae > Nanopelagicus. The sequence goes on from LIBD01000034.1 coordinate 1,288, forward strand.
CGTAAAATATTACTAAAGGTTGGTCACGAGGCGATAAAGAAATAATCCACAGCCACAATTCTTAAGTTCTATGTCTTTCCTAGAATCTCTACATGTGGCTTGATTTATTCATAGCAGGTACATGTTTATGGATTTCATACTATGACGTAAAGTTTCACCTGATAAGAAATATTGATCTTTTAGTATTGCTGATTGCAATTTCATTACAAAGTATTGGGAATCTTAAATATGCCTTGTCTAGCCTAGGGGTCTATATATCTATAAACATAGTTGCAAGAGGAAAAATTGGGGCTGGCGATATAAAGCTATCGTTTGTTATAGGTTTCTTAATGAACTCTTTCTCGCAGGTAACTAATGCGATTCTGATTGCATGGATTACCGGAGGTATGTACTCTCTTGCTCGTAGAGATCAAGCGATTCCGTTTGCTCCATTTATGATTTTAGGTACATATTTTGTAAAGATTCTATGAATGTTCGCCTTAATTAAGCCCGAGTAAGGTTACTAATCTGAGAGAATAGCCCTCTAGAAATTGTGGAGGAATAATGCTTCGATGGCTGACTGCAGGTGAGTCTCACGGCCCTGCGCTATCTGCAATAATCGAAGGCATTCCAGCTCATGTTCAAATAACGAGCAAAGATATTGATAATGATTTATCACGAAGGCGTTTAGGTTTCGGTAGAGGGGCACGACAAAACTTCGAGGCTGACAAAATAACGATAACTGGTGGGATCAGATTAGGTATTACGCAAGGTGGTCCGATCGCAATTCAAATAGCAAATTCAGAATGGCCAAAGTGGGAAAAAGTAATGAGTGCGGACCCAGTTGATGAAAAGGAGATAAGTGATTTAGCAAGAAATGCTCCACTAACAAGGCCACGGCCGGGACATGCAGATTTAGTTGGAATGCAAAAATTTAATTTCTCAGATGCAAGGCCTATTTTGGAGCGAGCCAGCGCGCGTGAAACAGCTGCTCGAGTTGCCTTAGGTGCAGTTGCTAGAGCATTCTTAAAACAAAGTGTTGGAATTGAAATTATTAGCCATGTGATATCAATTGGGCAAATATCTGTCTCAGAAGGTTATGAGTTACCAAAATCTTCAGATCGACTAAGGATAGATGAAGACCCTGTTAGGTGCGCTGACAAAAAAGTTAGCGATGCGATTGTAAAAGAAATTGAAGCAGCCCACCGAGATGGCGACACTTTAGGAGGGGTTGTTGAAGTTTTAGGATTTAATATGCCACCTGGTTTAGGTTCACACACACACTGGGATAAACGATTAGATGCTCGCTTAGCCGGAGCCATGATGGGGATTCAAGCTATCAAAGGTGTTGAAATCGGAGATGGTTTTCAAACTACAAAAAGACGTGGTTCGGTAGCTCACGATGAGATTGAGAAGAACTCTGCCGGAGTAATAGTAAGAAGAACAGATCGTGCTGGTGGTACAGAGGGCGGAATGAGTAATGGTGAAGTACTGCGGATTAAAGTTGCGATGAAACCAATATCGACAGTTCCTAAAGCCCTTGACACAATTGATGTTGCTACAGGTAACCCAGCAAAAGCTATTAATCAAAGGTCAGATGTCTGTGCAGTTCCTGCATCTGGAATTGTTGCTGAAGCTATGGCCGCATTAGTTCTTGCCGATGCTGTTTTGGAGAAATTCGGTGGTGATAGTGTTCAGGAAACTAAACGAAATTTTGAAAGTTACATAAAGACTCTAGAAATAAAATAGATGACTGAGAAAGTAGTTTTAATAGGTCCGCCTGGTGCTGGAAAGACAAGCATTGGAAAAGCCCTTTCAAAGGAGTTAAACCTACCTTTTATTGATAGTGATGCCGAGATTGAAAAGTTTATCGGCAAGAAAATATCAGAAATTTTTGTTGAAGATGGTGAGGCCACATTTAGAAAAGCTGAAGTTAAAGTGGTAAATAAATTACTCAATGAGTTTGAAGGAGTAATCGCGTTAGGGGGAGGCGCACCTATAAATCTAGAGATACAAGATGTGTTATCCAAGGCCAACTACCCAGTAATTTTCGTAGATGTTTCGATTGCTCAAGCTGCAAATCGCATCGGATTTAACAAAGATCGACCGCTACTGTTGATTAATCCTCGACAACAGTGGCTAAGCCTTATGAGCGAGCGACGCCCTATTTACGAAAAAATCGCCACCGCTATAGTCTCTTCAGACAACCATAAACCATCTGAAGTAGCAAAAATAATTTTTGAAAAAATTGAGAGCAAAATATGAAAATTGTAGAAGTTATTGCCGACAGAAATTATCAAGTAGTAATTGGGGGCAACGGACTATCGGAAATTAAACGCATATCTAGCGAGCATCGAAAAGTTCTTATCATTGCGCCATCTTCACTTTTAAAACTGTCTAAAATCAAAGAAAGTGGCAACATTTCAATATTTGTAGCACCTGAAGGAGAATCACAAAAAAGTCTGAAAGTCTTAGAACGCGTATGGAAAAAATGCGCGTCAGTCGGCTTAGAACGGACCGATGCAATAGTAGGTGTTGGTGGTGGTGCTACAACGGATTTGGCAGGATTTGCAGCTTCAACTTGGTTAAGAGGAATTGACTGGTATGCAATCCCAACGTCACTGGCGGGAATGGTAGACGCTGCTATTGGGGGAAAGACTGGCTTAAATGCCTCAGGTGGAAAGAATTTAATTGGGGCTTTTTATTCACCGCGTAAAGTTTTGATAGATATTGATTTTCTAAGAACCTTACCGCACAGGGATTTAAATGCTGGGATGGCAGAGGTTATTAAATGTGGGTTTATTTCTGATTATAAGATATTAAATCTTGTTCAAGATGATGTTCTAGACTTTGAGCAGTTAATTCACCGTTCAGTTAAGGTAAAAGCAAAAGTTGTTGGAAAAGATTTTAAAGAAAATAAACTGAGAGAGGTTTTAAATTATGGGCACACTCTTGGTCATGCTATCGAAAAAGACTCAAAATATAGGTTACGTCATGGCGAGGCAGTATCAATCGGAATGATTTTCGCTGCAGAACTAAGTAAGGATCTGGTTGACTTAGATGTTGATGTAGTCGATCTACACAGGACATTATCGATTAACTTCAAATTACCAGTTTCATACCCAAAGGGTAGGCTGAAATATTTGATGAATCTATTAGTCCAAGATAAAAAAGTGAAATCTGGCAAGCTGAGATTTATAGGAATCAGTAAGATTGGTAAACCGGTTTGGCTTGAAGATGTCTCTTCACGCACCATCTCAAGAGTTTATGAGAGAATATGCAAATGAAAATCATGATTTTAAATGGGCCAAATCTAGCAAGGCTTGATCTGCGTGATAAAGATATATACGGAAATTTGAGTTATGAGGATTTAAGAAAATTTATAGTCGATAAAGCAATAGCGTTGGAATTAGAAGTTGACATAAGACAAAGTGATAGTGAAAGTGAGATAGTTTCGTGGATTCACGAAGCTGCAGATAATAAGATGCCTATGATTATAAATCCAGCGGCCTTTACGCATTATTCATACGCAATTCGAGATGCTGTCAGTATGCTCAAGGCGCCTGCGATTGAAGTTCATCTTTCTAATCCACTTTCTCGCGAAGAGTTTAGACATACTTCAGTAGTAAGTGGGGTTGTGCAGGGCACAATTGCCGGCTTTGGTGCTGAAAGTTACGAGTTGGCATTAGTAGCAATGCAAAAGTTAATGAATTAGCAAGGTAGGCTTATCTTATAATTTTGATCATAATCTGAACTTGCAGGAAAACAGAATAGGAAGAAATGGCAACTACTAACGATCTTAAGAATGGCATGACCCTTAATCTTGATGGTCAATTATGGAATGTAATTGAGTTCCAGCATGTTAAACCAGGCAAAGGTGGCGCTTTTGTAAGAACTAAAATGCGGTCTGTACTTTCTGGAAAAGTTGTCGAAAAAACTTTCAACGCTGGTGTTAAAGTCGAGGTTGCATCAGTAGAAAAAAGAGATATGCAATACCTATATCGCGATGGCGACGATTTTATGTTTATGGACTCTGCTAATTATGATCAAATCTCAATAAGTAAGCAGGTTGTTGGTGATGCTGTTGACTATATGCTAGAAAATGCAGATGCAATAGTTGCAATGCATGAAGGAAATCCGTTGTTTATTGAGTTACCAGCTTCTGTTGAGCTAGTTGTTACCTACACCGAACCAGGTCTACAAGGTGACCGATCATCTGGTGGCACAAAGCCTGCAACGGTTGAAACTGGCATTACAGTCCAGGTACCGTTGTTTATAAAACAAGATGAAAAGATTCTTGTTGACACCCGTACTGGTGCATATTTAGGCCGGGCAAATTAAGAGTGTCAGCTAGAGGTAAGGCACGTAAGCGGGCGTTAGATTTTCTTTACGAAGCAGAGATTAAAAAAATTTCTGCGATGTCATTATTTAGTGCGCGTGATTCTTCTGAATTATCTCAAGAGCCGTATGTAAAAGTCTTACTTTCAGGCGTAGAGGAACATATACAGAAAATTGATGAACTGATTAATACCTATGCCCAGGATTGGGATATGGATCGAATGCCCGCTATTGATAGAAATATTTTACGCATTGCCATATTTGAAATTCTTTGGGTAGCTGAAATTGATCTAAGAATTGCTTGTGATCAGGCGGTTGAATTGGCTAAGTCTTTATCTACTGATGAATCCTCTAAATATATTAACGGAGTTTTAGGCAGGATAATAAAGTTAAAGGATTCGATCGCAATTTAAATATGTATTAACTGTGATTCAATTAACCAATCTAGAGTATCAGGCTCACTTTTTTCTATCAGGAGAGCTAAAAACTGAAGATCGTTACTTCGTATAGTCAGTATTTGTCCGTTCCAATCCTTGCGCCTATTACTAATACTTTTGGTGAATTTTCTAAGTGTCTGAGCCTGATGATCAGTCGTACTTTCCAGTTTGGCAATATTGACACTGATGCTTCTTGCACTAACTTCAGTAGTAATTTCAGGAAATAGCTCAGTTATCGGGACCTGATAAAACTGCATCAGCGATATGGCTTTTTTCAGCGATATGGCTCGATCGGCCCGTTCATAGGAGCCAACAACTACAGCCTTCCATTTTCCATTTGAGTGGTGCTCGACATCTTGCAAGCTCCAGCCCTTAGATTTACGTATAGTTCGTAACCGTTCTGCATGATTATTTGTATTCATCTCCAAAGATTAGCCACACCATAAAATCCATGATTTTTAGTATCCACAGCCCTTCTGCTAATATACGGCGATTCCTTTAACGATCCGTCCAGAGAGGCGGCGAAGGAGAAGTAAATGGGTATTTTGCTATCAAGCGGCGATATCGACCGTGCTATCAAACGTATTTCTCACGAAATAATCGAAAATAATCAAGGTGTTGAAAATTTAGTCCTCATGGGCATTCCAACTAGGGGTGCCTATCTTGCAGATCGTATCTGCGCATTTATATCTGAGATTGAAAGACCTATAAGTGCAGGCGTGCTTGATATAACGCTACATCGGGATGATTTAAGAATGCGGCCCCCAAAACCTTTGCTGCCAACTAAGTTGCCATCAGGTGGAATCGAAGGCAAGGATCTAGTTTTAGTAGATGATGTTTTATTCTCTGGGCGCACTATTAGGGCTGCCCTAGATGCAATTGGTGAGTTGGGTAGACCAAGAAGTGTTCAGTTGGCTGTTCTAGTTGACCGAGGCCATAGAGAATTACCAATTCGCGCTGATTACGTCGGCAAGAATATTCCTACAGCTAAGAGTGAGAGCGTAAAGGTACATTTAAAAGAGCTTGATTCAGAAGATTTAGTGGAGTTGATCAAATGATCAGTTCACATCTACTTTCCGTTGCGGATCTCTCTAAAGATGAAGCCCTAGCTCTATTAGCTACTGGCAAGGAACTAGCTGCAATTACTGATGGGCCAAATAAAAAGTTGCCAACACTTAGAGGAAAGACCGTGGTAAATCTCTTTTTTGAAGATTCAACCAGAACTAGAATAAGTTTTGAGACCGCTGCTAAAAGACTTTCAGCTGATGTTATTAACTTTTCGGCTAAAGGGTCATCAGTAAGTAAGGGTGAAAGCTTAAAAGATACCGCACAAACTTTACAGGCTATGGGCGCTGATGCGGTGGTTATTAGACACGGTAGTAGTGGAGCAGCCAAGCGTTTAGCTGATTCTGGATGGATTCAAGCAAGTGTTATAAACGCCGGAGATGGAACTCATGAACATCCAACACAGGCACTCCTTGATGCTTTCACAATAAAGCAGCATTTAAAACCAAATGATCCAGACCTTTTAGGTGTTAAGGTGCTAATTGTCGGAGATATCCTCCACTCAAGAGTTGCTAGAAGTAATGTGATCCTACTAACTAAATTGGGTGCAAAAGTTGTCTTGGTAGCACCGCCTACACTGCTACCAGTAGGTGTTGAGAATTGGCCAGTAAAGATCTCTTATGACTTAGATTCTCAAATAGAAGATTGCGATGTAATTATGATGTTAAGAATTCAGCAGGAAAGAATGGCAGATTCATACTTTCCAACTGAGCGTGAGTACTCACGTAGATATGGTTTAAATGCAAACCGCCTTTCTAAATTATCAAAAACTGCAATCGTTATGCATCCAGGGCCAATGAATCGCGGGCTAGAGATTTCAGCAGAGAGCGCCGATGATCTTAAGTCAGTCATTATTGATCAAGTAAAAAATGGTGTGGCAATACGGATGGCAGTTTTATATCAACTTTTAGGTGGAGCCCCGTTAGGAGTTGAGAAGTGATGAAAATTGATAATGCAAAGCTAATTGACGACTCAATTGTAGATATTGAAATTGAGAACGGGTTAATTAAATCTTTAAGAAAATCAAATGGTAAATCAGCTAATGGCGGTATTGATGCAGCTGGAAAACTTCTTATTCCTGGGTTAGTGGATCTACATACCCACCTTCGAGAGCC
>LIBD01000035.1 GCA_001437855.1 Actinobacteria bacterium BACL4 MAG-120820-bin23
AAATTTGATACCAAAGTGAGTCACAAGAAATAGCCATACCAACATCTAATGGAATACGACCAGCTGCCTTGCTTTCAAAGTTCTTATATGTACGAGTACCAATCTCAACAGTTGCTGGGCAGTCATATCGGGCATCTAATGAGTAACCAGCATTTGCAGCTGCTAATACCGAAATAGATTTAAAGGTAGAAGCTGGTGCAAAAAGCCCTTGGATTGGTCTAGATAAGGCAGGAACACCTTTTTCTTCACTGAATAAATCCTTTGCCTGTTTAACAGTTAACCCTCGCTGCCAAATCTCAGGATCATAAGTTGGATAAGAGGCCATAGCTAGTACTCGGCCGGTTTTAATCTCCATAACTACAGCCGCACCAGAGTCGCCACGATATCCAGCGCTTCTTGCTCGAAAAATTGCGGATTCAAGTGCATCCTCTGCTGCTGCTTGCAACTTAGCATCGATATTTGTGATTAAGTTATTTCCAGCAACCGCCTGTATATTTTTCGACTCTTTAGTCACAATCTCTTTACGATTAACTAGAAATGTTCTAACTCCCGGAGTACCACGCAAATAATCGTTGTATTCAACCTCTAATCCACTCTTACCCACAATCTCGCTTCGATAAAAATTTTTCTCAGGATATAGTAAATCCTCATCAGTTACCGAGCCCACATAACCTAGAACATGTGCAGCATTTTCACCTTCCAAGGAAGGATAACTTCTAATTGGCACAGATTGAATTAAGATACCAGGATACAAATCTGAGTTTTCAATTACTTTTAGAGCTAATTCCTGTGAGGCATTTCCAATTAAGGGAATAGGTTGATACCTAGTTCCATTCCAACAACCAGCCCGATTCTCTCGCGGCAACTCACCGCATAATCTAGTTCGCTGATAAATATCTGAATACTCAAGTTTAAAAAGTGTTGCAACTCTACTTAGAATTGAAACTCCCTTATCAGCTTGCCGATCTAAAGTTGCCCGATCTGCAAATAAGACTAAGCCTGGCAAATCAACCACTAATGGACTGCCATTTATATCGGTAATAGCTCCACGCACAGCTGGCGTTACGATATCTCGGCTTTGAATACTTATTGCCGCATCCTGGTATCGATCAGAATCTAAAACCTGTAAATAAAACAGCCGACCAAATAATGCAAAAAGCAAAGAAAAAATCAAAGTTTGAAAAATAATTAAGTTAATTTTACCCCGCTGATTCATTACTTTTCCCTACTTGTCAGCAGTGCTTTTCTTACCCGAATTATTATGGGTAGAAAGAGTGGCATAATTAAAAGCGTCCAAATAGTATTTGCAAAAATTAAAGAAATGTTTCTAAAAACCCCACCCATCTGCTGACCTAATAAGGTGCCAATTATCACAAATACTAAAAGTGAAAAGGCTGATGCAAAGCTGACAAATCCAATAAAAGCTATTGGAGCATCAGTGTAATCACCAATACTTTCCTTATTAATTGAGAATAGATATCCCATTACAGTCATTACCAAAGCCCATTGGCCAAATGGCGAATCGGCAGTAATTGAAAGATCCATAATGAGTCCACCGATAAAGCCGAATACTAAAGAACCTGTTCTATCCTCTAGCGATAAAACCACCATCAATGTTGCAATATAAAAAGAAAAACCATTTATTGGAAAATTTATCCTAGAAACCATAGTTTCTTGAATGACAAAAACAATCAAAAGAAATATTGAGGTATTAAAAACTCTTAATCTGCTCATATTTAATTACTTGGCGTAGGAGTTGGGGTGGGCGTGATGTAAACGGTGACTGTTGGAATTGGCTTAGGAATTAGCGAATCTCTTGGATCAAACTTTGGCGGAGAGACAACTACGGCAACTACTCCAATTTGATCTAAGTTGGCAGAGGCTGTTACATCAGCATTTTGGGTAATTGAAGAGGAGTTACTTTGCACCTGAACAACTGTGCCGACTGGAACTCCAGGAACAAATGGTCTGCCACCATCGCTACCTCTGGCAACTAATTTATCTCCTAATTTAATTTCCCCAGTTGCATCTAATAATTGCAGTAAATATGAATTTCCACCTTGACCACTTAAAACCCCAATACTTTGAGTGCCAGCAATTCGAACTCCTACTTTAAAACTTGGGTCATTCATGAGTAGAACTACGGAGGTATCTGAACTGACAGATTTGACCACTCCGACTAATCCACCATCAGAAATTACTGTCATATTTCTACTGATTCCCGCTCTACTACCAACATCAATCGTAATTGTTTCTTTAAAAGTGGCTGAGGATCCTCGATTTATTACTTTTGCGGCAACAACTTTATAACCACCACGTCCTGCAAGATCTAAAATATTTTTAAGTTGGCTTAATTGGCCAACTGTGTCCTCGTCTAAGATTTCTTTGGATTTTAATAGTTCGATTTCTTTGTTTAACTTCTCAATTTTTTCGTTAGTTTGGCCTATATTGCTAATATCGCTAGCAAAATTTTCAATTGGCGAAAAAGCTCTTGAGAATAAATTCTCTAAAGGTGAAAATACAGTTGCAATGGATCCTCGAATACTGCCAGCTAAGTTAACCCCTCTTAGATCTAGGGTTATGAAAAATAGCGAAGAAACTAGTAATAACACTAATAAGAGCCGCGAACGATTACCGCCGCTCCTAGCCACAAATTACTCCCTTATAAAAAATTAGCGCCGAGGTTCAGAGATCAAAACCTTCTCTAAGGCTTCAAACTCTTCGATACATTTACCAGAACCCTCAGCAACTGCTTGTAATGGTCGCTCTGAAATATGAATTGGCATGCCAGTTTCGTGACGTAATCTCTCATCTAAACCACGAAGTAATGCCCCGCCACCAGTTAAGACAATGCCACGGTCCATTAAATCACTGGCTAGCTCAGGTGGCGTCTTGTCTAAGGTATTTTTGACCGCATTAACAATTGCCGATACTGGCTCTTCTAGTGCTTTACGAATATCAGCTGAGGTAACCAAGATTGTCTTTGGTAATCCAGTTGCTAAATCTCGTCCTCTAATTTCAGCATCAGGCTCACCTGGAAGTGGGAAAGCAGAACCAATGGCCATCTTAATTTCTTCTGCAGTTCGCTCACCTAATAGCAGGGAAAACTCTCGCTTAACCCAATTAATAATTGATTGATCTAATTCATCCCCACCTACTCGAATAGATAGGGCGGCAACAATTCCACCTAGGGATATAACTGCGACCTCAGTAGTTCCGCCACCAATATCTACCACCATATTTCCAGTTGGTTCATGAATTGGTAAATCAGCACCGATCGCTGCTGCCATTGGCTCTTCAATAATGTAAACCTTACGCGCACCAGCTGCGTAACCTGCATCTTTTACTGCACGCTGTTCAACACCAGTAATACCTGATGGCACGCAAACTACAATTCGGGGTTTAGCTAAATAGCGACGCTTGTGTACTTTTTGAATAAAGTATTTAAGCATTCGCTCGGTAGTATCAAAATCTGCAATCACACCATCTTTAAGTGGTCGAATCGCAACAATATTTCCAGGAGTTCTACCAATCATTCGCTTGGCTTCTAGTCCTACTGCCAAGATCGCACCTGTGTCTTGATTAACTGCCACTACAGATGGTTCGTTAAGCACAATGCCACGACCGCGAACATAAACCAAAGTGTTAGCTGTACCTAAATCCACCGCCATGTCGCGACCGATCCAAGACATCCGATTTTGTCCTTTAGCCATGTGCTCTTCTCCTTGTTTGCTTGGTTAATAATCTATTAGTTATTAAAGAAAATCTTTATCTCTCGGCTGGCAGATTCTGGCGAGTCTGAACCGTGAACTATATTTTGCACCACCTTAGTGCCTTGATCTCGTGCTAAGTCTCCCCTGATAGTTCCAGGCTCAGCCACAGTTGGATCTGTTGCCCCAGCTAACTTACGAAAGCCTTCTATTACTCGCTCGCCTTCGGCCACCATGGCAACTATTGGGCCAGATGCCATGAACTCCATAAGTGGTTCATAAAATGGTTTGCCTTCATGCTCTGCATAATGCTTAGCTAAAATATTTCGATCTGCAGTTAACATTCTAAGGTTTGTAATTTTATAACCCTTGCGTTCAACTCGCACAATAACTTCACCCACCAAACCGCGTTTGACGCCATCTGGTTTCACCAAAATTAAGGTTTGCTCTGAACTCACTTTCTTATTCTACGCAGATTTTACCTATGCTGAAAATTACCGCTATTTTGGGCCATCCTTATCTAAAGATGCGATTTTCATAGCCTTTATTGCCTCACCCTTTCGCCCTAGATAAATTGCAACTACCCACAAAAGAGCAAATAGCCCGCCTAGGTAAAACATAAGTGGAATTACGAAACCATATCCAATAACAAAAATCTGCCAGATAGATCCCAGCAAATACCCACCCTTTCGCTTAAGCATGCCTGAGGTAAGCAGTAATAAAATTGCAATCGCTGCGCCAAACCAGATTTGATCAATACTTGCTTGATCTTTTGCAATCAGCAAGGCAAATCCCATCAAGATTGACTCCATACTTAATACCGCAGCACATAAGACGCGCATTTAAATTTTCTCTCCAAACTCTCGCAAGATACCTCTAGCCTCACCAGCAGTTAAAACCGATCCAGTAACAACCACCGCGCTCACGCCATCACTTACCTGATTAGCCAAGGTTGCCTTTTCTAGGGCATATCTTAAAGCCAGCTTTAAATCCGGGATAACCTCAATTTGTTCAGATTTAAAGTAGGAGGATGCGATCGCTGCCAACTTATCTGATGGCATAGCTCTTGGTGATTGATTTTGCGTAATAACAATAAAGTCAGCCATTTCAACTAATTCTTTCAGCATGCCATTTATATCTTTATCAGCTAGTACGCCAACAACTGCAATTACAGATTCAAAATCAAATTCACTATTCATCGTTTTAGTCAGCGCCGAAATTCCATGTGGGTTATGGCCGGCATCAATAATTACTAAGGGATCTTTATATACAATTTCACATCTGCCAGGAGATTTAACCTTGCTAAATGCCTCTCGAACCAACTCATCATCTAATTTAACTTTTGTAAAAACCTCAACTGCTGCCAAAGCCATGGCTGCGTTATTTGCTTGATGAACTCCATAAAGCGGTAGGAAAATATCACTAATCTCCGAGTGAATACCTTGAAAGGAGATTAATTGGCCACCAACTGCTAACGCTCTTTTCTTAACTGAAAATTCAACACCCTCTCTAAATACATTAGCGGAAACCTTTGCTGCTTGAGCAAGTAATACTTTTGCCACCTCTGGCTTTTGTGCAGCCAGCACCACATTAGATTCTTGCTTAAAGATACCTGCCTTGGTTTGAGCAATTTCTTCCAAGGTATTTCCTAAATACTCCATATGGTCTAAGCCAATTGGTGTCATAACTGCTACCTCAGATGCAACAACATTAGTTGCATCCCATTGACCACCCATACCCGCTTCAATAACTGCAATATCTGCTGGGTACTCAGCAAATGCCACAAATGCCATCGCAGTTAAAACTTCAAAGTATGAAAGTGGATTTGGCTGTCTTGAGTCAATTAAATCTAAATACAACTCAATATCTTTATAAGTAGCAATCATATTTTCAGGGCTAATTGGCTCACCTTTAATGCTAATTCGCTCAGTAAATGACTCTAAATGTGGTGAGGTGTATCGGCCAACTCGATAGCCAAGCTGAGAAAGTAATTGGTCAATCATTCTGGCAGTGGTTGTTTTCCCATTAGTACCAGCTAAATGAATGGTTGGATAAGAAAATTGTGGCGAACCAAGCGCATCAGTCAAAGCCAGTATGCGATCTAAGGTCGGTTCAATTTTACTCTCTGGCCAGCGCTTGTTTAATACTTTTTCAATAGCATTTAGGGTAGCTAAATTATCAGCACCGCTCATTTACTTTGGCAGTTTTTCAAGTAGAGCTGTAATTCTTGCAATATCTTCAGTTGTTTGTGCCAGGCGCTCTCTAATTTCAGTTACAACCTCCATGGGAGCTTTGGCCATAAATCCTTCATTATCTAACTTAACCTTGGCGGTATCTCTATCCTTTTGGGCTATCTGCAGATCCTTACTTAACCTAGATCGCTCTGCAACTAAATCAATTGCGCCAGTTAAATCAAACTCAACAGTTACATTTCCGATTTGAGTTTTTGCTGTGAATTTATCACCACCAGCCTCACACTTAACAATATGTCGAAGAGCGCTCTCATAACTTTCAAGTCCGGCCTCTTTTAACCCAGTAAATTTAGCATTTACCTTGGCCGTGCTCTTTATGCCTTGATCATTTCTAAATCTACGAATTTCAGTAACTATCTCCTGCATTTTTGCTACCAGCTTTACTGACTCTTGATCTTGGGCTGATAAATCAGATTTGGGCCAGCTAGCAATCATTAGTGACTCATTATTGGTTAAAGAGCACCAAAGCTCTTCGGTAATAAATGGCATTACTGGGTGCATTAACCTAAATAATTGATCTAACACCTCGCCTAGTACTCGTGCGCTTTTCCCAGCGCCCGCTCCAGCTTCGGTGAAGGTAGATTTTGAAAGCTCTAAATACCAATCACATAGATCATCCCAGGCAAAGTGATAAATAAGATCACACGCCTTTGCAAACTCAAACTTTTCAAATAACTCATCACAATCTGCAACTGTTTGATCTAATCTAGTTAAAATCCAATTATCAATTGCGTTCAATTCTTTTCTAGGTGCAAGATCGCCAGAGACATTGGCCCCATTTAACATACCGAATCGAGTTGCATTCCAAAGTTTGGTGGCAAAGTTTCTAGAGCCTGCCACCCAATCCTCTGCTAGCGCTTGGTCAGTTCCAGGATTTGCTCCTCTTGCTAAGGTAAAGCGCAACGCATCTGAGCCGTACTTATCCATAAACTCAATTGGATCTACCGTATTACCTCGGCTTTTACTCATCTTTTTACCAAATTGATCCCGAACTAAACCATGTAGCGCAATTACATCAAATGGTTGCTTTCCATCCATAGCAAATAAACCCATAATCATCATCCGTGCTACCCAGAAAAATAAAATGTCATAACCAGTTACCAAGACTGATGTTGGATAAAACTTCTTCAAATCATCACTTTCCTCTGGCCAACCTAGAGTTGAAAATGGCCAAAGTGCTGAAGAGAACCAGGTATCTAATACATCTGGATCTTGTGTGTAGCCAGCTGGTGGTTTTTCATCTGGTCCACAAACTACGACTTCATCATTTGGTCCGTAAAAAACTGGAATGCGATGGCCCCACCAAAGTTGGCGCGAGATACACCAATCATGCATGTTATCAACCCATTCAAAATATCTAGGTGACATCTGCTCTGGTTCAATTTTTACTCGACCATCTCTAACTGCTTCCCCTGCTGCTTTGGCTAATGGTGCAACCTTTACAAACCATTGTTTTGAAAGTCTTGGCTCAATAGTTGTGTCACATCTTTGGCAATGCCCAACTGCATGAACATATGGACGTTTTTCAGCAACTACTCGGCCTTGTTTTCTTAACTCCTCGACAACTGCTTTTCGTGCTTCAAATCTATCTAAGCCATCAAACTTGGTACCAGTTCCGGCCATAACGCCATGTTCATTCATAATCACTACTAGCTCAACACCATGACGCATACCCATTTCAAAGTCATTTGGATCATGAGCAGCGGTTACTTTAACTGCCCCGGTGCCAAACTCAGGGTCAACCAACTCATCGGCAATAATTGGAATCATTCGATCGACCAGTGGTAGTAAAACCTTTTTACCAACTAGATGCTTATATCTTTCATCTGTTGGATTTACCGCAACTGCGCCATCACCTAGCATCGTCTCAGCTCTAGTTGTTGCAACGGTAATGTTTAGTTCATCTGTGCCGTATTTAATTGAGACAAACTCACCTGCATCATCTTTATGCTCTACCTCAATATCAGATAGTGCGGTTAAACACCTTGGGCACCAATTAATTATTCGCTCAGCTCGATAAATTAGCTCTTTTTCATATAATCTTTTGAAAATAGTTAAGACCGCTTTACTTAATTTGGGATCCATAGTGAAAGCTTCACGATCCCAATCCACGCTATCGCCTAAGCGTTTCATTTGATCTAAAATCGCCCCACCAGATTCAGCTTTC
>LIBD01000036.1 GCA_001437855.1 Actinobacteria bacterium BACL4 MAG-120820-bin23
ATAAGTCAAGTTGATATTGGTTGATCTGTGGGGTTAAAAACCTAAATAATTGGAATTTACGATCATTCCTGCGGAAATTTGGGTATTTGGTGCGATTATCGAGTCAATAATTTTGCAATCTGCACCAATCTTTGCACCCCTACCAATTATCGAACCAGTAATCTGACAATTACTCTCAATAATTACTTTAGGTGCAATTGAGCTTCCCTTTTCAACCCTAGAGGAGGAATCAATATTTGAATCAGCTGCCACAAGGCACTCCCTTTCATGCTTTGGTGTAGCTGGTGAGAAAATTTTGCCCATAATTAAATCTGCTGAAGCTTTAACTAAAGCTGCTGGCGTTCCAATATCTAGCCAATATGAATTATCTAAGTAACCAAATACCTGTGCTCCTGATTTAAGTAGCTCTGGAAAGGTCTGTCGCTCCACGCTAACTACCTGATCTATTGGAATCTGTTGTATTACTTCAGATTTAAAAATATAACAACCTGCGTTAATTAAGTTACTAGTTGGGTTATCCATTTTTTCTAGAAATGATTTAACCTGATTATTACTCGCTAATTCAACACAGCCATAAGCTCTAGCATCATCTACCTTAGTTAAATACAAGCTGACATCGGCTTGATGTTCTTGATGAAACTGAATCTGTTTTTTTAAATCATGGGCACTTAACACATCGCCATTAAAGATCACAACTAGGTCGCAAGGATCTAGTAATTTTGCAGCATTTCTGATGCCACCTGCTGTACCTAGGGCGCTAGTCTCAACTGCATACTTAATTTTTATGCCAAATCTTTCACCATTGCCAAAATAGGGTTCAAATAACTCAGCCTTGTATGAGGTGGCAAGCACAATCTCGCTTATTCCAGCCTGGGCTGCTTTTCTAATTTGGTGCTCGGTAAATGGCACACCAGCTACCTCAAGCATCGGCTTAGGTGTTTGTAGTGTTAATGGCAAGAGTCGAGTTCCTTTGCCACCAACTAATAAAATTGCACTGATCTTCATAATGAGAGTCTTTCAACAACTTTATCTATATCTTGATCATGAGTAGTTAAAGCAATTCTTACAAAATTATCACTGCCGTAAAAACTTCCTGGGGTAACTAAAATTCCAATTTGAGCAAACCAATCAACAGTTTTATAGCAATCCTCATTTTTACTGCACCATACATATAGTCCAGCCTGGCTATATTCAATAGTGAAGCCAGCATTAGTTAATACTTTAATTAACTTACCTCTTCTATTCGCATAGCGCTGGGCCTGCTCTTTTGCATGGTTGTTATCAGAGAGTGCAGCAATCATTGCCTGTTGGATTGGCGCAGGCACCATTAATCCAGCATGCTTTCGGGTCTGCCTAATTTGATCGATTAATTTTCTATCCCCAATTACAAAGGCGGCTCTATATCCGGCCATATTGGATCGCTTAGAAAGCGAGTGCACCGCCAAAATTCCAGTGTTATCACCTGCAGTAAGGGCCAAAATAGATTTAGCTTGATCTGAAAATGATAAATAGCACTCATCACTTGCTATGACCGCATTATTACCTCTGCTCCAATTAATGGCCGCTGATATCTGAGAATCACTAAGAACTTGCCCGGTTGGATTTGCTGGTGAGTTAATCCAGGCAAGATCAGCTATTGGCCAATCTGCCGCCTTACTGCCAACTGCAGTGGCTTGTGCTGACGCTAACAGAGCGCCAACTAAATATGTTGGGTATGCAATTTCTGGGTATAAAACTTTCTTGCTTTGCAAAAAAGTTGGCAATAATGCAACAAACTCTTTTGAACCAATCACTGGTAAAACATCAAACTCGCCAGTTGCACCGAGAGTAGAGATAGCCCAATTTTTTATCGCCTCTTTTAATTGCGCACTGCCAGCAGTTAATGGATAACTTGGCGAATTACTCGCTTGGCTTAAAGCTTCTTGAATAAATTTTGGCGTAGCGTCGACTGGTGTTCCTTGTGACAGATCAATAAAACCGCCCGGATATTGTTTTGCCTTTTCACCGTAGGGCGCCAAAAGATCCCATGGGAAATCTGGCAGTTTCAGAAAAGCTTATTTCTCTTGTGGTGGAAGAGCTGTGACGACCTCATGATCTTTACCAATTGCTCCTAATTTAGCCGCGCCACCAGGAGAACCAATCTCTATAAAGAACTTACTGTTTACTTCACTGTAATTTTTCCACTGTGAAGGAACATCATCCTCATAGTAAATTGCCTCAACTGGGCAAACTGGTTCACAAGCTCCGCAATCAACACACTCATCAGGCTGGATATAAAGCATTCGATCGCCCTCGTATATGCAATCAACTGGACACTCTTCTATGCAGGACTTATCCTTCACATCAACACATGGTTGAGCAATTATGTAGGTCACGCTACTCCTTACAGTGATTTCACCTGGTTAGGTGGAGAATACTGCCATCAACTCTGATGATCTTTAGGCATTAGTTTAATAGGAGGCGCCATATGCAGCCATCAGCGGCCCAAATCGGCCAGCGGGTAAGCATCCGTATGCATGAAGCTGATGGGGGTTTTCGCGATATTTTGGGAGTATTAGAGAGCGAAAACACAGTACGCAAAAAAGATGGTTCGCTAGCCACCTTCGATCCGGCAAAGATAGCGGTATGGAAGATAGTGCCAAATAAATGAAATCATCAACTACAAATTATGAAATCAGATTATTTGATACAAAAAGTAGGCAACTTATGCCGCTAACAAGTAGCGATGGAGAAATTTTAAGAATTTATGGTTGTGGTCCGACAGTTTATCGTGATGCACATGTTGGAAATATGCGAACATTTTTACTATCTGACATAGTTATTAGATTAGCAAAATTTATTGGATACAAAGTTAAATTTATCCAGAATATTACTGATGTAGGGCATATGTCAGAGGATTTTATTGAAGATAAAATATTAGCCCAGGCAAAAAAAGAATCTAAAGACCCGTATGAGATTGCAAAAATATATGAGGCGAGATTTCATTCAGATTTAAAACTGTTAAATATTAATCCAGCCAATAACTATCCTAAAGCTAGCGAATGTATTGACCTTATGCATGATCTAATAAGTAAATTGATTACAAAAGGTCATGCATATGTTGGAAGTGATAACTGCGTTTATTTCTCAGCACAATCTTTTGAAGGTTATGGTGCAATAAGTGGAAATCGCCTTGATTCATTAAAGCCTGGGCATAAGTTCGAGTACACCGAGGAGGGTGCAAAGCGTTTTCATGCAGACTGGGCTCTTTGGAAAGTAGCTGAAAATAGAACTGAAATGATTTGGAATTCACCGTGGGGAAAAGGTTTTCCGGGTTGGCATATCGAATGCTCAGCTATGTCATTGCATTACTTAAACAATTTTGTTGACTTACACCTAGGTGGAATAGATCTTCGATTTCCACACCATGAAAATGAACGGGCACAATCGAACTGCGCAATTAATAATGAAGCAGTTTCGCTTTGGGTACATGGAGAACATTTGTTATTTGAAGGTCGAAAAATGGCCAAGAGTGCAGGAAATGTAGTTTTAGTATCAGACTTAATAGATCGTAATTTAGATCCACTCTGCTTAAGATTATGCTTTCTTGAAAATCGTTATCGAAGTCAAATGGATTTAAGTTGGGACAGTCTTAAAGCTGCACATCAAACTATTCAGCGATGGCGAGATAAAATCCTAATTTGGCAGAATAGTAAGGAAATTGACCTAACTGAAGTCAAAAAAATAGTTAATGAAATTATTACTGATCTTATTGATGATTTAGATACGCCGCGAGCTCTTCAAAAACTAAGGAAGATTGAGAAATCTCAGGAGCTTAGTGATGGGACAAAGTTTGAAGTCTTTAAGGAGGTGGATGTTTTGTTTGGTTTGGACTTACTAAACTCCTTCTCAAGTAAAGCTGAAATACCTAGCCATCTAAATGAACTGCTATCAAAGAGGGCAAAAGCTAGAAGCCTAGGTGATTTTGTTGAAAGCGATCGCCTGCGGGATTTATTAGCAGAAAATAATATCTTGGTAAAAGATGGAAAAGATGGTCAGAGTTGGGATTGGTTAATTTAGCGATTCAATGATTTTGGAGTAATTAACCCAAGTAACAAAACTACTAAACCGCCAAGTAAAAAAATGTTTCCAGGTGTATTTCCATAAACTAGAATTTCATCTGCCAAGCCGGGTGACCCAGCTCTAATTACTACAAGTAGCCAAGCTAAGCTGAAAATAACTTGATATCGCCGAAAGAAAAATAGCTGGCCGGTGGCTCTTACTCCAACAAAAGTTAATAATAATGCGGCAATTATCCCAAATGGTGAGTAGAGGTTATGCAGTAATACCGAGCTGAATCCGACTATTAAGCCCATGCCAATAGATTTAAATATATTCATAGTGTTACCCCAGCAAATAAATCTATTTCGCGACCAGATTCATCAAATGGTTTAGATTTTTCACCTTTAACTAGTGTGTAGTACTCATCAGCCCAAACTGATAGACCTAAATTATTTGAAAGAGCAAAAAATGGTCCATTTATTGAAATTTGGGTTTCATGTGCCTTCATTGCCTCTAATTTTTTTTCAACATAATCTGGAGCTTTTATAACAGAGGTGACTAATTCATCTGGTTTAGCGAAAGGTAAATCTTCTACACTATCGGCCCCAAAGAAACTAGAGCCAACCTCTTTCATTTTATCAATTCCCATTTGGATTACAGATTTCGGCATAGTATTCCAATATATCTTGCTAATTTTCCAACCTTGGTTTGATGCTAGCTCTGCAGCCAGCATTGCAACTTGATGAGCCTTAATATGATCAGGATGGCCATAGCCACCAAATTCATCGTAGGTGATAAGCACCTGGGGTTTAATCTCTAAAATAATCTTTACAAGCTCTTGAGCTGCTTCAGTTAAATCTGCTTGCCAAAAAACATCTTTGCGTTCATTTTGGGCAGTGCCAATCATTCCGCTATCACGCCACTTTTTATTAGGTGATCCTAGAAATCTAAAATCTTTTATTCCAAGGTATCCCATGGCAGTTTTTAATTCGATTTCGCGATGTTCACCTAATTTGTCATCTCTACTACTGGCTAAGTTAGCCAGACTTTCAACTAATACTTCCCCCTCTTCGCCACGAGTACAGGTTACTAATGTGACTTGTACGCCCTCTGCTGCATACTTAGCCATAGTTACACCATTATTTATGGTCTCATCATCTGGATGAGCGTGCACTAGTAACAATCTTTTTGATGCATTCACTCGCACAATATAACTGGGAAAGTATTAAATCTGACAATTTAACAATAGAGTGATTAGACTTAAACAATGGCTGATGAGAAATCTAACCGCCTGCCTCGAGATGAGCGCAGGGCACAATTACTAATTGCAGCACTTGAGGTTTTTACTGTTGCCGGTTATCACTCCGCTGCTATGGATGAAATCGCTGATAAGGCTCAAGTAAGCAAGCCAGTTCTCTATCAACATTTTCCATCAAAGCTGGATCTATATTTGGCGGTCTTAGATTTACATATTGACTCTTTAGTATTTGCAATTCAAAAAGCTATTGCATCTAACCGAGAAAACTCTTCAAGAGTTGCAGCAACCGTTGATGCATACTTTGGATTTATAGATTCTGAGGGTGAAGCCTTTAGGTTGTTATTTGAAAGTGATATGAATCTTGAACCTCAAGTTCGAGAGCGCTTAAACCGTATGACTTATGACTGCGCTGCAGCTGTCAGCGCTGTAATCTCTATTGATACTGGTTTAGGAAAAGAAGAATCAATGATGCTGGCTGTAGGCATAATTGGAACGGTACAAACTACCGCACGCCATTGGCTAGATCGAGATGGGAAAATAGACCGTACAAGAGCCACAGAGTTGGTAATGAATCTAATCTGGCGAGGAATCTCAGGATTCCCCAAATCAAAATCCTAAATTCGCATAGTTGTAATTGAATAGATAAGGTTGGGCTATGGCTACCGCAAAAGCATCAGTTAAAAGCACATCTCGCACCGAGGTAAAAATTGGTATCTCAGACTCAACCCATGAAATAAATATTGAATGTGTAAGTACTCAATCTGAGGTTATAGCAAAAGTTAATGAGGCTATTAAATCCTCTTCCGTACTATCACTTAGTGATTCAAAAGGTAGAGAGTTGTTAGTACCAGCTAATAAAATTAGTTATATTGAAGTAGGCGAATCAATAGATCGTCGTGTTGGATTTGCTAATTAAATAGAAACAACTCTTCTAGCATTAGCTTTTGATTCTAATTTCTCCCACTGATCTGGATTTGTGGTGTATTCGCCCAAAATATTAAGTTTTCCATTGCCATGGTAATCACTTGAACCAGTCATAACTAGGTCAAACTCCTTAGCTAAATTTATTAAGCTCACCTTTTCATCAGGTGTGTGATCTCTATGATCTACTTCAATCCCATCCAAACCTGATTGAATGATCGAACCAAATGTCTCAGCTGATATGACTCTTCCTCTATGTGAAGCCATTGGATGGGCAATTACAGCTACGCCGCCAGCTGCTTTAATTAATTTAATGGCTTCTTCAGGCGAGGGCGAATAATGTGGTACGTAGTATTTTGAATTGTTATGAAGCATTTTAGTAAAAGCCTCATCACGGCTTACTACAATTCCTTTTTTAACTAATGCATCAGCAAGATGAGGCCTACCAAGTGTTGCACCATCTGAAAGTTGCTCTAGTACATCTGTCATAGAGATATCTATTCCAGCCTCGTTAATTCGACTAATAATTTTTTCCATTCGGCCATGCCGATTATCTCTAGTGTTTTCTAACGTTTTCATCAATTCACTATGAGTAGGATCAAACAGTAAGCCCAGCACATGAACACTTATCCCATCAGTAGTTTGACAAGATATTTCTGCACCAGGAACTAGTGATAGCCCTGGACGTAATGCCTTAATTGCTTCATTCCATCCACTTATTGAGTCATGATCAGTTAAAGCAAGTGTTGTAATTCCAGCTGCCATAGCTTTATTAACTAATTCAGTTGGGGTATCAGTACCATCACTAAAATTTGTATGGGTGTGTAAATCAATCATTTTAGTTGAGGAGTTTCTTGGCTAGATTTAACAACAAATAGGGCACAACCAAATAGTAAACCAATAATTCCAGGAATTGTTCCAATTGGTGGTTGCTGACCAAGCCAGATATAGGCAAAAAAAGCGCTTACTGGGACTTCAAAAAACACAATTAATGAAACTACAACTGGTGAAACTCTCTTTAAAGAGGCATTAAACATGGTGTGGCCGAGTAATTGAGCTCCAAGTATTAATGCTATTAGTAGGGCAATATCGTAGGAAGAAAATCCGCTTAATCTTGAATTAGATAAAATTACAACTGGTAGTGACACTATTGCGCATGATAAATAACAAACTGAAGTGAAGGTTGCTGTAGAAACATTTTTTTGAACCTTAGCGCCAATTAACATATATGCAGCTCCAAAAATTCCACCGATTAATGCTAATAAATCTCCCTGGAAAGATCTGATTGATAGATTTAAATCAACCCCAGTAATCAAAATAACTGAGAGAAAAGCAATAATCATGCCACCGATTGATCTGCGTGGAATATGACCGCCGTTAAACTTAACAAATATTGCAGCAAAAATTGGTTGAGTAGCTGCTATTGCAGTGCCAGTAGCGACACTAGTAAGTCGCATGGCTCCAAAAAAACATAAAAAATGAGCTGCTAAAAAAGCCCCAGATAGTGCTGCCCAGCGTAAGGCACTTTTTTGTTCATCTGTTTTCCATTCACCCTTTGACAAGGCAAAGGGAAGAATTACAAGACCTCCGATTAAATTTCTTAAAAATATTAATGATGGAACAGGAATTAAGCTCTTAGCAATGATTGGGCCTGAGGTTCCGATACCTATCAACCCAAGCGTAAGAAATGGGATATCTCGACCGCTTGGTAGTTTGGTATGGAAGTGATCTTTCATAGGTAGAACCTATCTG
>LIBD01000037.1 GCA_001437855.1 Actinobacteria bacterium BACL4 MAG-120820-bin23
CGATCATTTTTCCCAGTACCGGTTGGCCAATAAACCTTGGTGAATAATTCATAGGACTCACGCTTGACACCCTTTAATGCCTTACCCATAACACTTTCAGCTTTTGTGCCAGCATAAACATCGGCGGTATCTAAGGTGGTGATTCCTAAATCAAGGGCTGCCCTAACGCACTTTATTGCGGTATCAGATTCGACTTGGGAGCCATGTGTAATCCAGTTTCCATAGGTGATCTCTGAGACATACATCCCAGTACTACCTAAGCGTCGGTACTCCATTTGCTAACCCATCCTTACTTGATATGTAGGCATTTAAAGTATCACTAAAAAGTACTACCAAGAAATAACAGGTTTAAAATTTTTCGCTAGCGCACCCTTGACGGCACAAATGGCAGGGCTACCACTTCAAAAACTGAATCACGCCCCCGTACATCAACAATTACCTTATCCCCCTTTGAAATTTCTGAGCTGATTAAAGCCAGCCCGATTCCCTTCTTTAATGAGGGTGAAAATGTGCCGCTAGTTACTTGACCTATGAGGTTTCCACTTTGATCTTTAACCTGCATATCTTTACGGGGAATGGCTCGATCAGTAGCTAAAATTGCCTTTAACTTATGACTGGTGCCATTTTGTTTTTGGTCCAGCAGAATTTGCTTGCCAGTAAAATTTGATTTATTTAAATCTACCGCCCAACTTGCTGAGGCTTGGATTGGTGAGATATCTAGAGTTAACTCATGTCCATGTAATGGATAACCCATCTCAGTTCGTAGTAGATCTCTAGCGCCTAATCCACATACTGCCCCACCTAAGCTAACTACTGAATTAAATAATAGATCCCATACCTTTCCTGCATCTTGCCAAGTGGGAATGATTTCAAAACCTAGCTCTCCGGTATAGCCAGTTCGACATAAAATCGCATCGGTGCCATCAAATTTACTCTTGCTAAATGCCATGTAATCAAGTGAACAATCAACTCCTAATGAGTTTAATAACTCAATTGACTTTGGTCCTTGTAGTGCAAAGACTGCAAATTGTTCATGTAAATTTTCTACCGAAATTC
This sequence comes from Actinobacteria bacterium BACL4 MAG-120820-bin23, assembly GCA_001437855.1. Classification (GTDB taxonomy): domain Bacteria; phylum Actinomycetota; class Actinomycetes; order Nanopelagicales; family Nanopelagicaceae; genus Nanopelagicus. The sequence continues at coordinate 1,057 of LIBD01000037.1, forward strand.
CCGCCGGCGCATTCGCTTTTAATACCTCAAAGACGCTAGCTGTATTGGCTGCATTGGGAATCAGGAAATAATCTGAATCTAAGTTGCGATAGGCAATTAAATCATCAATCACACCTCCCTTAGAGTTACACATTAATGTGTACTGTGCTTGACTATCTATAATTTTGCTTAAATCATTTGTAAATTGCTCATTCAAAAAGTTTGTCGCACCTTGGCCAATTACCGATACTTTCCCTAAGTGAGAAACATCGAAAATTCCTACGCTATTTCGAACTGAGTTGTACTCTTCAATTGCACCAGTTTTTGGGTACTCAATTGGCATTAGCCAGCCACCAAAATCTGCCATCTTGGCGCTTAAGCCCTGGTGTTTGCCTACGATTGGCGAATTCTTCATTGGTTAAACCTACACTCCAAAAGCTGCTTTAAATGCATTAGTGATCCTAATTCTTAAACTCCAACTTCTAAGGTTAACGCCACCGTAAAATATCCTCTAGGCTTAAGCAATTAAGTTGAGAACTTACCGAGTTAAATTGGAGTTAGAGTGGTTAAGGTAAAGCTAACTGAAAAGTTAGATAGTGAAATCTTAGTTGTTGGTTTTGGCACCGTCGATAAAAAGTTGAAGATCGAAGCCGGTCCATCTCAAATAGATACCGCCGCCCTGCTAGCCACATTAATTGCCATGGGAGCTAGTGGCAAAGCAGATGAAGTGATTAAGTTACCTGGTAAAAATTGCAAAATAATTGCCTTCACTGGCCTTGGTGAAATTGGATCTGGGATAGAGGTTGAAACTTTACGTAGGGCGGCAGGGGCTGCTGCCAGAGAATTGTCTGGCAATAAAAGCGCTTGCTTTGCATTACCTAGTAAATCAGTAGTTGAGATTTCAGCTATCGCCGAGGGTGCATGCCTTGGCTCTTATTCATTCCATGAATTTAAAGGAAATAGTAAGGATGACAATAAGCAAGCACTTTCACAGGTAAGTGTTCTGACTAAATTTGCCACTACCGCGCAAGCTAAAGAGGTCGCAAAGCGTGCTGAAATAATTGCCGAACAAACTTTCTTAGTAAGAGATCTAATTAATACCCCGCCTAGCCACTTAACTCCAATCTCTTTCTCTGAAAAAATTAAAAAGTTAGCTGGCAAATATGGCGTAAAGATAGAGATTCTCAATGCATCTGCTCTTAAAAAGGGTGGTTTTGGTGGAATCATTGGTGTTGGTCAGGGATCAGTAAATCCACCATGCCTTGTGCACCTTTCTTACAAACCCGCTAAACCAAAAAAGAGATTTGCCTTTGTTGGTAAGGGAATTACTTTTGATACTGGCGGCTTGGCATTAAAGCCAGCAAATGGCATGGAGGCAATGAAGGCAGATATGTCTGGTGCAGCTGCAGTTGTGGCAGCTGTTTTTGCAATTGCCCAGTTAAAACTGCCAATTGCTGTAGATGGTTGGGCGCCACTTGCAGAAAACATGGTCAGCGACACTGCAACTAGGCCAAGTGATGTAATTACTATTTATGGCGGTAAAAGTGTTGAGGTATTAAATCCAGATGCTGAAGGTCGATTAGTACTTGCCGATGCTTTGGTAAAAGCAACCGAAGTTGGAAAGAAATCTGGTGGGCTGGACGCAATAATTGATGTTGCGACATTAACTGGTGCTCAGGTTGTGGCATTAGGTACTAGAACATCGGCGGTAATGACAAATGATGATCAATTATGTGATCAGTTTTTAAGTGCCTCTGCAATTTCAGGTGAGCAATTTTGGCCAATGCCACTACCAGTTGAATTACGAGCATCCCTTGATTCACCAATTGCTGATATTGCAAATATTGGCGAGCGCATGGGTGGGATGCTGGTAGCTGGTTTATTTCTGAAAGAGTTTGTTGATCCACAAATTCCATGGCTACACCTAGATATTGCAGGTCCTGCCTTTAACACTGGCACAGCACATGGCTACACGCCGGTGGGCGGAACTGGAATTGCTCTTAGAACCCTGGTTTGCCTAGCTGAGTTGGCTTGCTCACAGCGGTAGCAGGCTAAATCTGCGCCGTAAGGGACAACTACAAATTCGTGGCAAGATTACCTCATGGCCGATTTTGATTTAGTAATTCTAGGAGGCGGCTCTGGCGGATACGCCGCAGCACTTCGAGCCTCACAATTAGGTCAAAAAGTAGTGCTAATTGAAAAAGATAAATTAGGTGGCACCTGCTTACATAAAGGTTGCATTCCTACCAAGGCTTTATTGCATGCCGGTGAGATTGCTGATAACACCCGTCACGCTGGTGAGTTTGGCGTAAAGGCTGATTTTCACGCTATGGATATGAGTGCGGTTAATTCATATAAAGATGGCGTAATTGCTAAATTACATAAAGGTTTAGAGGGTTTAGTTAAATCTAGAAATGTTACTTATGTGCAAGCGTCCGGTAAGTTAATTTCAAATAACACAGTTGAGGCCGGGGGCACGAAGTACACCGGGAAAAATGTAATTTTAGCTACTGGTTCATATCCAAAGACGCTACCAGGGCTTGAGATTGATGGTAAACAGATTATTACCAGCGAACAAGCAATCAAATTAGATTATGTTCCTAAATCGGTAATTGTGTTAGGTGGCGGAGTTATTGGTTGTGAGTTTGCTTCCGTATGGAAATCATTTGGTTCTGAGGTAACAATCATTGAAGGTCTATCCCACTTAGTGGCATTAGAGGATGAATCCTCCAGTAAGCAATTGGAAAGAGCATTTCGTAAACGGGGTATTAATTTTGAATTAGGTGTTAAATTTAAATCTGCTACTAAAAACAAAAAAGATGTAAAGGTAGTACTTGAGGATGGAAAAGAGTTTTCAGCTGAAATCCTGCTAGTTGCAGTTGGTAGAGGCCCAGTCTCGCAAGGTTTAGGTTATGAAGAGGCTGGAATCAAGCTGGACCGCGGCTATGTATTAGTCGATAACAAGTGTCGAACTAATGTTGCTGGAATTTGGGCAGTTGGCGACTTAATTCCAACCCCACAATTAGCTCATGTTGGATTTGCCGAAGGAATTATGGTGGCCGAGGAGATTGCCGGCTTAAATCCAAGATCGATAAATTATGACGGTATCCCCCGCGTCACCTACTCTGAACCAGAGGTGGCATCAGTTGGCTTAAGCGCAATCGCTGCTAAAGCTGCTGGACATGATGTAGTGGAGTTAAATTATGATTTGGCTGGTAATGGCAAGGCTAATATTTTAAAGACTGCCGGATCGGTAAAGTTGATTGCTAAGAAAAATGGCCCAGTGTTAGGAATTCATATGGTTGGCTCTCGAGTAGGTGAACTACTTGCTGAAGCACAATTAATTTTTAATTGGGAAGCTGATGCAAATGATGTTGCCCAACATATCCATGCTCATCCAACACTTTCAGAGGCAATGGGTGAAGCTCATCTAGCCTTGGCTGGCAAGCCACTACATGCACATGGTTAAAGGAGTTAGCCGATGACATTCTCACTTACGATGCCAGCACTTGGTGAATCAGTAACTGAAGGAACTGTTACTAGATGGCTTAAAAAAGAGGGCGATCAAATTGCAATCGATGAGCCATTACTAGAGGTATCAACTGACAAAGTAGATACTGAGATCCCTTCTCCAGTTGCAGGAGTGTTACAAAAAATTGTTGTGCAAGTTGATTCAACTGTTGCAGTTGGTGCCGAGCTTGCAGTTATATCTGAATCAGGTGTGGCCGCCCCACAAAAAATTTCTGAACCAGTAAAAGCTGTTGAGCAACCAAAAGCTACTGCGCCAGTTACACCAGTTGCTGCTGCGCCAGTTGCTGCCCCAACACCTGTTGTTGCTACACCAGCTACCTCTGGCGCCACAATTGTTGCGATGCCAGCACTTGGCGAATCAGTAACTGAAGGAACTGTTACTAGGTGGTTAAAAAATGTTGGCGATCAGATAAATGCCGATGAAGCACTGCTTGAAGTTTCAACCGATAAAGTCGATACTGAAATTCCATCCCCAGTAACCGGTACCTTATTAACAATTGATGTGCCAGTTGATTCAACTGTTGCAGTTGGCGCACGACTTGCTTCCATTGGAGTTTCTGGCAGCACACCTGTAGTTGCTGCAGCTGTAAAAAAACCAGATCCGATTGCACCTGTGGTTACTGCTGCACCAGTTGCGGCTGCTCCAGTAATTTCCAAACCTTCACAACCACCAGTTGCTGCTACTCCAGTAGTTAATTCAGCTAGACCAGATGATTCCTATGTGACACCAATAGTTAGAAAGCTTGCTGCTGAAGCTGGTGTAAACCTTTCTACTATTAAAGGCACAGGTGTTGGCGGTCGAATTCGTAAAGAGGATATTTTGGCAGCTACGCCAAAAGCAGCAGCTACGCCAACTGCTCAAGTTATGGCATCTACAAATACCACTGCTAAATCTTCAGTTATCACCTCACCGCTTCGTGGCACAACGGTAGGGATGACTAGGTTAAGAAAAGTTATTGCAGATCGAATGGTTGAATCGCTAAAAATTTCAGCTCAACTTACCACCGTAGTTGAAGTTGATGTCACAAAGATTGATCGCTTAAGAAATGCCGCAAAGGCTGCCTTTGAATCTCGCGAAGGGGTCAAATTAACTTTTTTACCATTCTTTGCAGTTGCTATATGTGAAGCACTAAAGCAACACCCAGTTTTAAACTCCTCTGTTGAGGGTGACCAAATTACTTACCACGCTGCAGAGCACCTAGGTGTTGCAGTTGATACAGATCGTGGTTTATTAGTCCCAGTAGTTAAAGATGCAGGTGACTTAAATATGGGTGGCATTGCTAGAAAAATTGCAGATGTAGCGGCCCGAACTAGAGAGAATAAAATTACGCCAGATGAATTAGGTGGCGGCACATTCACGCTAACTAATACTGGATCAAGAGGAGCGTTATTTGATACCCCGATCATTAACCAACCTCAGGTTGCAATTTTGGGCTTAGGTGCAGTTGTTAAACGACCAATGGTGGTTAAGGGTGCCGATGGTGGAGAAACAATCGCCATTAGATCAATGGTTTATTTAGCTCTCTCATATGATCACCGGGTAGTTGATGGTGCAGATGCTGCTCGATTCTTAGTTACCCTAAAAGAAAGACTTGAAGAAGGTCGTTTCGAATCTGACTTAGGATTGTAATTTGCAAAGCATTAAGAAAATTGCAGTTACCGGATCATCTGGGTTAATCGGTAGTGCACTGGTAGCACAATTGAAAGCAAATGGCTATCAAGTTCAGAAAATTGTAAGAAGACCAACCAGGGCAACTGATGAAGTTATCTGGGATCCAATTAAGGGCCAGATTGATCTAGCGGCATTAGAAGGTGTTGATGCAGTATTTCACTTAGCAGGTGCTGGCGTTGGCGATAAAAGATGGAGTGCTGCTTATAGGTCTGAGATTTTAAACTCGAGACTGCTTGGCACAACCACAATCGCAAATGCCTGCCAACAATTACAAACTAGCGTCTTTATTTCCGCCAGTGCAATTGGCTACTACGGTGAAACTGGAAATCGTGCAGTTACTGAAACTGATAAAGGTGGTACTGATTTCTTATCAGTTGTTTGTCGAGAATGGGAAGCGGCGGCAGATCTAGCACCCAGTGTTAGAACTATAAAACTGCGCACTGGTTTAGTTTTAGATCCAACTGGCGGCGCCCTGGGAAGAATGTTGCCAATATTTAAGTTTGGTTTTGGTGGAAAGTTAGGCTCAGGTAAACAGTGGTGGTCTTGGATTACCTTGCATGATCAAATTAGAGCAATGATATTTTTAATGAACTCCAAATTAGAAGGTGCAGTTAATTTAACTTCACCAAATCCTGTTACCAATCAGGAATTTACCGCTGCATTAGCAAGAGTTTTAAATAGACCTGCAATATTTCCAGCACCAGCCTTTGCATTAAAAGCAGTACTTGGTGGTTTTTCTAGTGAAGTATTAGGCTCGAAAAGAGTCATACCTAAAGTTTTGACCGACGCTAAATTTGAATTTGAATACCAGCATGTTTCGGCCGCACTTACTGCATTAGTTGATTAATTTTATTCGCAACTAATTCACCAGTTTGCATGGCACCCTGTTGGGAGGGAATTGCCATATGATCGCCAATCACAAATAACCAGTCGTTGATCTGTAATTTACCTACTTTTTTCTTACCCGGTAAATGCAGTGGTAGTGAATGCTGAATTTCATATCTAGCAACACTCTCCCAGCTACTTGTATTGGTATGCCATAATTTTCCAAGCTCCTCTTTAAACTCTTTCTCAGTTATGTTAGTTAATGAGGTAGCTGAAACTAGGCTCTTGCCAACTGGCGCATACTTTTTAGAGACCTCGCTCATAACAATTGAGTTAACTAGTTTAGAATTTTTTGAGACCACAAGATTTTTAGAATTAGCTATTTTTTCATCAGTTGAAAAATAAGAGGTCGTACTAGATAGCACTTGCGACGTGCTCAGATTAGTAACCAATTTTGAGGCAGAAATTGAATCTGTTGCAACCACGATATACCTTGCCTTATAACTTGATTTATTTGTATTTACAGAGTTAGTAGTAATGCTCTCAACTTTTTCACTTAATGTAAGATTTTTTATCGGTTTTGCAAGTGCTTTGGGAAACTCTCCAACACCAAGAGCTGGAACACCAGGTAAGGACTTCACAAAACTTTGCAATATCTCCTGAACTACATCAGCAGCAATTTGCTGTGGATCTGTCAATACCACCCCAGATAAGAACGGCTCTAAGGCATCTTGATATAGATTTGAAAATCTACTCACATACATACCAAACTCTTTAAAATTTG
>LIBD01000038.1 GCA_001437855.1 Actinobacteria bacterium BACL4 MAG-120820-bin23
AACATTCCAGCAGCTCTAGGTGGAGTTTTTACACCACACTGCGCAGCCTTAAATCCATTTTTACTATGCCAATCTCTAGCAGCTCACTTAGAAAAGTTAGGGGTAGAAATCTTTGAAAATTCTCAAGTTTCTAAGATCCAAAAGGGTCAAATAGTTGTAAATGATTTTAAGGTTAAGAGTGAAATTTCAATCAGAGCTACTGAGGCATTTACGCCCAGAGCTTGGCAAGAAAACAAACAGATTCCAATTTATTCACTTATGGTGGCAACTGAGCCATTATCTAATGATCTGATGTCTGAAATTAAAAACTCTAGCCGAGCCACATTGCAACAGGCATGTCACTTAATCACCTACGCCCAATTTACTGGTGATAACAGATTGGCTTTAGGCGGTCGCGGTGTTAGATATAAATTATTCTCTCGTCTTTCTGAGCGAAGTGAGATTGATAATCGGATGCATTCGGCACTGGAAAGAAGGGCTAGGGCCTGGTTTCCGCAATTGGCAGATACTAAATTTGAATATCGCTGGGGTGGACCAGTGGCGCTAACTCGCAGGTGGCAGGCTTATTTAAATTTCGATAGAAACTCCGGTATTGCCCAAATTGGTGGCTATGTTGGAGATGGCGTGACTTTGTCCTATTTAGTTGCCAAAACTTTGGCGCAAAGTATTAGCAATAAACCCACACCAAATCTTGCCTTTATCGATCAAAAAATTGGTAAATGGGAGATTGAACCCATTCGTTACTTTGCCGTTAATGCCGGCTTTAAAGCCACCGTCGCAGCAGATTATGAAGAGAAGATAACTAATCGGCCAAGTCTACTAGCAGCTATTATCGATCCCTTAATAAATAGGTAAGTGCTTACTTTTCAACTATCTCTTTAAGTTTTACTAAAGTCTTTGCCATCGCCTTTGGTACCCACTTACCTGAATCACTGACCCACCACTTAGATCTGGCAGTTGTGCCATCCCAACTTTCTATTACTAAAGTCTTGTGATCACTAATTGACGCCAGCTCATATCGCCAAACATTATGCATTAGATGTCGCCAAGCAATTGCTGAGTTTTCCTTAAATTCAACCACCTGATTTGTAATTACATAAGGAATGCCATACCTCATCTTCATACCAAATTTTGCGCCTAAATAGAGTTTTTCTGGCCCCTTAAACTCACCCCGCAGCATTCCTGACCCATCCATTAGTCGGTGATTTTTTGGTTGAATTAAAAAATCAAAGATTTTCGTAGCAGGGGCATCAATCTCGATTTGGACCTTAAAAAATAATGGATTCTTAGTATCTAAAATTTCAGCGCGGTAATTCATAAATTACTAATGGGCTGAGGTAGTTGGGCGCTCATACTCTAAAACCATACCCATAATAGAAACAATCAAAGCCCCTAGGGCAAGTAACACTAACCACCAACCAATAATCAAACCTAAGGCAAGTGCGCTGGCAGATAGTGCCGAGTTTTCTTTAAATTCAACTACCTGATTTGTAATTACATAAGGAATGCCATACCTCATCTTCATACCAAATTTTGCGCCTAAATAGAGTTTTTCTGGCCCCTTAAACTCACCCCGCAGCATTCCTGACCCATCCATTAGTCGGTGATTTTTTGGTTGAATTAAAAAATCAAAGATTTTCGTAGCAGGGGCATCAATCTCGATTTGGACCTTAAAAAATAATGGATTCTTAGTATCTAAAATTTCAGCGCGGTAATTCATAAATTACTAATGGGCTGAGGTAGTTGGGCGCTCATACTCTAAAACCATACCCATAATAGAAACAATCAAAGCCCCTAGGGCAAGTAACACTAACCACCAACCAATAATCAAACCTAAGGCAAGTGCGCTGGCAGATAGTGCGACCGGCAGTGGCCACCAAGAGTGAGGCGAGAAAAATCCAATCTCACCAGCAGAGTCTGCAATCTCACCTTGCTGATTATCCTCCGGTAATAAGTTACCTAATCTTCGATCGGTAAACCAAAGATAAAATCCAACAATTAAGGCTAGACCAGCACTTAAGGAAATCGCCGTTATACCAACCGCTTCCCCGCCTAGTTGCCAGTAAATCACAGTAAGAATTGCGTAAAAAACTGATAAGCCAACAAATAAAATCCAGCTGGTTTTCATTAGTGCTTAGCTTTCTCAGCCATATGTGGGTAGTGAAGATCAAAGGCTGGACGTTCACTTCTAATTCTTGGCATTGAGGTGAAGTTATGACGAGGTGGTGGACAGGAAGTTGCCCACTCTAATGATGACCCATATCCCCATGGGTCATCGGTTTCAACCTTAGGAGCGTTCCTTGAAATCCAAATATTTATAAAGAAAGGAACCATTGATAATGCCAGTAAGCCAGAGCCAACTGTGGAAACCATATTCATAAAGGTAAAGCCATCAGAGGCTAAATAATCGGCGTACCTGCGGGGAAATCCCTTAATTCCCATCCAGTGTTGGATCAAGAAGGTTAAGTGGAAGCCAAAAAATAATGTCCAGAAGTGAATCTTGCCTAGAGTTTCATCCAGCATTCGACCAGTGAACTTTGGCCACCAGAAGTAAAAACCAGCAAACATGGCAAAAACTACCGTACCAAATAACACATAGTGAAAGTGCGCAACAACAAAGTAGGAAGCTGATACTGCAAAATCAAGTGGTGGTGAGGCCAAAATAATTCCAGTTATTCCACCAAACAAGAAGGTAACTAAAAAGCCCAATACAAATAACATTGGAGTTTCAAATGTGACCGAACCTCGCCACATCGTGCCAATCCAGTTGAAGAATTTCACACCAGTTGGCACACCAATTAAAAATGTCATAAATGAGAAAAATGGTAGAAGTACCTGACCGCTGGCATACATATGGTGAGCCCAAACTGCCACCGATAGAGCTGCGATTGCAATCGTTGCTGCGATTAATCCTTTATAACCAAAGATTGGCTTTCTACTAAATACTGGCAAAATTTCAGTTGCAATACCAAAAAACGGCAGCGCCAGAATGTATACCTCGGGATGGCCAAAGAACCAGAATAGATGTTGCCACAACATAGCTCCGCCATTTGCTGGATCAAAGATATGTGAGCCAAACAATCGATCAGATTCCAAAGCTAAAAACGCAGCAGCAAGTGGTGGAAATGCAATCAATACTAAGATCGAAGTTAACAAAACATTCCAGCTAAATATAGACATTCTAAACATCGTCATACCCGGTGCTCGCATAGTTAATATCGTGGTTATAAAGTTAACACCGCCAAGAATCGTGCCTAAACCACCAATTGCAAGTCCAACTAACCATAAATCTGCACCGATTCCTGGTGAGTACTCTGCACTCGAAAGCGGCGCATAAGCTGTCCAACCAAATGATGCCGCACCACCTGGAGTTAGAAACCCAATAAAGGCCATCGTTCCACCAAATAGATACAACCAATAAGAAAGCATATTTAATCTAGGAAATGCCACATCTGCTGCACCGATTTGTAGCGGCATAATTACATTTGCAAAACCCACAAATAATGGGGTGGCAAACATAAGTAACATGATGGTGCCATGCATAGTAAATATCTGGTTGTACTGCTCATTACTTAAAAACTGCATGCCTGGACGAGCAAGTTCACCACGAAGAAGCATCGCTAAGATTCCGCCAATTAAGAACCAAGCAAATGAAGTAATTAGATATAAATAACCGATGGTCTTATGGTCAGTTGAAGTTAGCCATTTAACTAGCAACCTACCCTTAGAGGTTGGCGCTGGAGCCGGCCTGCTACCTGGAATTGTTGGACGTTGCGCGTAAGTGGTCATGCGATGGCTGCTTTCTCTTCGGCTACTAATCCTTGGATATAAGTTTGATACTCCTGCAAAGTTACAACTTTTACGGTAAATAGCATTTGAGCATGATTTCTGCCGCACAAGATATTGCAACGACCTGGATAGGTACCTAATTTATTTGCTGTGAATTCTAACTTGTTTGTTACGCCAGGAAGATTTTGCATTTGAATCATAAAAGCTGGAATCCAGAACCCATGAACCACATCATTAGCATCAAGGTTGAATCGAACTTTTTGTCCCTGCGGTAAATACAAAGTTGGTGGCTGAGCTGGAGTTCCAGTAACTGTGGCGCTCTTAAAATCACCAGCATCCCGATATTTAAACTGCCAAGACCACTGGAAACCAACCACATCTATGAAGTGGGAAACTTGTGAGTCTGGTGAAATTTTAACTATCCGAGATTCCCGTTGCACGGTGAAGTAAAACAGGACTGCCACAATTAAAAATGGAATTAATGTGTATGCCACCTCAACTGGAATGTTGTATTGAGTTTGCTTTGGAAAATTCTCATCTTTTTTACGGTGGAAAAAAACTGGCCATAAAATCAAAATTAAAGTAATAACGCCAACAACGGCAGCGGTAATCCAAGCACCCTGCCAAAGTGATAATGAATGATCATTAACGCTTGATAATCCCTCTTCAAACCCAAGACCTGAAATTTCCGCTTGAGCGCACCCAGAAAGTAATGGTGTAATCGCCAGGAGGCCCACTGAGGTTTTTAGGTGAGGCAGATGCATAGGGTTAAGGATAACCTTCTGCTCTAGCAATGTCGCACTGGCGCAGATAGGGGTAGCGGGTGGTTCGCATCACAGGTAACTTTCAACAGGAAAGAGAGTTACACCCTGCCGCTTCTAGCCTTTTGCCGGAATTATTTGCTAAGGGTTGGCATGAGCCATCAAAGTTAAATCAACAATCTCGCCAGAGCGCGATTTTGTTGCAGCAAGCTAAAGAAACTTTTGCTTCTTCCTTAAACGTAAATATTTCTGAGATCGAGTTCTTAGGGGAAACAGATCTGGGGTTTCAATTAGGAATCCAAGGACTGCTTAAACAAAGTAGTGAGTTATTTTACTCAGCTATTGATCGCCAAAAAGTCTTTGCAGTTGCAAAAACTGAAGAAAACCTAGGTCGAACTATCAAGGAATTACCAGTTGATAATCAGGGTGGAATTCAAGTCAGTAAATTTTCTACAGATGATGTTTTGGTATGGCAGGTAGCAAATGGTGAGACTGGCAATAAACAATCTACGCCAAAAACTGATTGCCGAATTTTTGCCGACTGCACAAGTAGTGGCGTGGATTTACTGCCTGACTTTGATTATCAAACTGGTTTATTTGATAGCACAAGCTGGGCTGGACCATCTGGAGTGGGTATTTTGGTCATCAAATCCAAATCGAGCTGGCGCAATCCTCTACCCCATAATGATTTGCTTAGAGTCCCTAACTCCTTCTCACTTCCCTTAGTTCTAGCTAGCGCTGTCGCTCTTGAAAATTACCTTAAAGATCAAGATATTCGAGTTGAGTTAAAAGAGTACATAATTAATTTCATCTCTAACCAAATTAAAGATGTAGATATTGCCTCTAATCTATTTGGACTTAGTAAACAGATCTCTATCTCAATCAAATCAGTTGAGGCAGATCGCCTACTTCTAGCGTTAGAGGATGCTGGTTTTTCAGTGGACTCAGGATCAGCCTGTAAGTCAGCTGATATGCAACCTAGCCATGTATTGGCTGCTATGGGTAGACCCATAATCGGCAATATTCGATTAACTTTACATAAAGATTTAAACCAAGAGATAGTGAAAAACTTTTGTCTAGCTCTTAAAAGTGCAGTTGAAAATTTACGCAGCTAAAATCAAAGATTAATTAAAGGAATCTCCACAAGCACAAGAGCCTTGAGCATTTGGATTATCTATTGTAAAACCCTGCTTTTGGATTGTGTCTACAAAATCAATTGTGGCACCCATTAAATAAGGCGTACTCATCTTGTCTGTTACAACCTTTACTTTTCCACTAGCAAACTCGCTGATGCTATCGCCATCTAATTGACGATCATCAAAATACAGTTGGTAACGAAGTCCAGAGCAACCACCAGGTTGAACGGCAACGCGAAGACTTAAATCATCTCTGCCTTCTTGTGTTAAAAGAGCTAACACTTTTTCAGCAGCCACATCGGATAAAGAAATTCCTTTTGTAGATATTGCAATATCTGTGGTGCTTGTTGTCTCTGTGCTCATACTCACTGCTCTCCAATGTTTACTCAGGCTCATAGGTTACTAGTAATTGCAGATAATTTCTGCACTAAAACCTGTGAGCGTTTACACTTACCTCTATGGGAATAACTGATCTACTACTGCTTGGTAAAGAGGCTGACCTGGGCAGCGAGCGCGGCGTCTCCTGTGATGGCGCTCTGCCATCACCAAGTGATCCTGATCTAGTAGAACGGGCAAACCAGGCCAGATCTTCCCTGGGAGATCGAGCCATGATTTTAGGCCACCACTATCAACGTGATGAGGTAATTGCCTATGCCGATATTAGAGGTGATTCATTTAAGTTAGCTCAGGCGGCGGCAGATAATCCAAGTGCTGAATTTATTTTCTTTTGCGGAGTGCACTTCATGGCGGAAAGTGCCGATATTTTAACTACTCAAAATCAAAAAGTTATTTTGCCTGATCTTGCTGCTGGTTGCTCAATGGCAGATATGGCCACCGCAGCTCAAGTAGAGGATTGTTGGCAGGAGTTAGAAAAATTAGGGGTGGCTAAAAAAACTATTCCAATAACTTATATGAACTCATCTGCGGCAATTAAAGCATTTACGGGGAAAAATAATGGCGCAGTCTGTACATCTTCTAACGCTATGCGGGCTATGAAGTGGGCATTTGAAAAGGGTGAAAAAGTATTATTTTTACCAGATCAACACCTTGGCCGAAATACTGCGGTTTTATCCTTAGGGTTAAAGCTAGAAGATTGTGTGATTTGGAATCCATGGAAACCAAGTGGTGGCTTAAGTGAGGCACAAATTAAAATGGCCAAAGTTATTTTGTGGCGCGGACATTGCTCAGTTCATGGCAGATTCACCGTTGAAAATATTGAAAATGTTAGAAGAGTATTGCCACAGGTAAAGGTGCTGGTCCATCCAGAGTGCCAACATGAGGTGGTAGCAAGGGCTGATGTTGTCGGTAGCACCGAGATGATTATCAAAACTGTGACCGACTCCCCATCTGGTAGTAAGTGGGCCATTGGGACGGAGTTAAATCTTGTCCAACGCCTTGCCCGAGAAAATCCTGATAAAGAGGTTGTCTTTCTGGATAAAACTGTTTGCTACTGCTCAACCATGAATCGAATTGATCTGCCGCACCTGGTTTGGGCGATGGAGGCCTTGCTGGCCGGGCGGGTAGTTAATCAGATTAAGGTTGATGAGCAGGTGGCATTGCAAGCAAAAGTTGCATTAGAGCGAATGTTGGCTCTACCTTAATCACATGGCTGAGAAAAAAGGAAAACCAACTCCAAAGCGCAAAGACGTAGAGGCTAAGTTAAAGATCTCACCGCTATCGCCAACTGCAAGTAAAGATGCCAAGCGCGCCCTTAAAGAACAATCTCGAATTAGAAGATTAGAGTCGCGGGCTGCTTATATGCGAGGTGAAGAGAGCGCACTGCCATACCGGGATAAGGGACCTGCTCGTAGATTTGTTAGAAATTATATTGATGAACGTCGAAGTATCTCTGAATACTTTTTAGTTTTAATTATGTTGGTCTTATTCCTAACCATTATTCCTATTCCAGCAGTTCAATTAGCTGCCGTTGCCCTGATGTATAGCTCGATGATTTTCATGACGGTAAATGGAATTTTTCTCTCCAAAAAACTAAAAAAACTAGTGGCCGAGAAGTATCCAGAGGAGTCAACCAAAGGAATTGGAATGTATGGCTGGATGCGATCTACTCAACTTCG
>LIBD01000039.1 GCA_001437855.1 Actinobacteria bacterium BACL4 MAG-120820-bin23
TCCTGGTTGGACCACCAGGTGCTGGTAAAGGAACCCAAGCAGTTCACTTAGCTGCACATTACAAAATTCCACACATTTCCACCGGAGATATTTTTCGTGCAAATTTAAAAAACGGCACTGAATTAGGTAAGAAAGCTCAGAGCTTTATGGATCGTGGTGAATTAGTGCCAGATTCTGTGACAAATGAAATGGTGAAAGACCGACTTGAAAACAGCGATGTAGCTAACGGCTTTTTATTGGATGGCTTTCCACGCAATACAAATCAAGCTCAAGTTTTAGATGGTATTTTGGCTGATAAAAAAATGCCACTAGATGCTGTATTGGAGTTATCGATTGATAACTCAGAAATTATTAAGCGATTATCTGGTCGCCGTACCTGTCAAAATTGCTCAGCTACTTTTCATAATGATTTTGAAAAGCCAAAGCAAGCAGGATTCTGTGACAAATGTAGTGGGCAGTTATATCAGCGAGAAGATGACAAGGAAGATGTAATTTCGCGCCGACTTGAGATTTATGCAGAGCAAACTGAACCTATAGTTACATATTATAAAAAGGCTGGATTACTTAAAAATATCTCAGCGATTGGTGATGTCTCTGATATCACTCTAAAAGCTATCTCTGCTTTGAAGTAACGCTATGGCAATTGAAATAAAAGATTTAACACAATTAAAATCTATGCGTAAAGCAGGATTAGTGGTTGCAGAAACTTTAAAAATTATCAAGGAATCAGCCAGCCAAGGAATGAGCACCTTAGATTTAAATCAGATTGCAATTGAAAATTTAGCAAAACATGGCGCTAAATCATCCTTTCTTGGCTACCACGGGTTTCCAGCTGTTATCTGTGCCTCAGTGAATGAAGAGGTAGTGCATGGCATTCCAAATAAACGAAAGTTAACTTCTGGGGATGTGTTATCAATTGATTTTGGCGCAATTGTTGAGAATTGGCATGGCGATGCTGCAATCTCATTTGGCATTGGCGAAGTCGATCCAGCTGATCAAAAATTAATGGATGTGTGTGAAGAATCTTTATGGCGCGGGATTGCAGCTGGACAGAAAGGTGCAAAATTAACTGATATTTCTTTTGCAATTGAAAGTTATGTTAACTCCCAGGGAAAGTATGGCATTTTGCGCGAATATGGTGGTCATGGCATAGGAAGTGCGATGCATCAAGAGCCACATATTTTAAATTTTGGCCCTGCCGGCAATGGTCCTAAGTTAACTATTGGAATGGCATTAGCCATTGAGCCAATGATTACGCGAGGAAATGAAAAGACAAAAGTGTTAGGTGATGATTGGACAGTAGTTGCTCATGATTCATCAAATGGTGCTCATTTTGAGCACACCTACACAATTGCTCCTGATGGAAAAATATTTGTATTAACCGCTGAAGATGGTGGAAAGCAAAAGCTAGGCCTATTAGGGGTAGAAACCTCGGATTTGCTCTAATTCTTCACCGATTTCCCCGCATAGATTTTATTGATTTAGGCGGATTTTTCTTTTTCACCCACCCCGCCTAAACTATCCCTCCTGCCTCGAAAGGGGTAAACCTAATTTAGAACAGATAAGTAGGTATCGCTTGGCCAAGAAAGACGGTGCAATTGAGATCGAAGGCACTGTTGCTGAAGCTCTACCAAACGCAATGTTCCGAGTTGAGTTAACAAATGGACATAAAGTTTTAGCACATATCAGTGGAAAGATGCGACAGAACTACATTCGCATTTTGCCAGAAGATAAAGTGATCGTAGAACTTAGTCCATATGACCTCACCAGAGGTCGAATTATTTATCGTTACAAATAAATAATTTTTTAATCTTTTTAGTTGTTGGAAAGGTAATCGTGAAGGTTAAGCCAAGCGTGAAAAAGATTTGCGACAAGTGCAAAGTCATTCGTCGTAATGGTCGCGTTATGGTGATTTGCGACAACCTACGCCATAAACAACGTCAAGGTTAAATTTAAAAAACGCGTGATACGACTTAGTTAAGGTAAAACTTAATTAAGACCCCCAGGCCGGAAGGCTGGGGCCAAATAAGAAATTATTTGGAGGTATTGCGGAGGACCTTTCGGATATTAGAAACAGGTTAGTTATATGGCACGTCTTGTCGGTGTTGATCTTCCTCGCGAAAAGCGAGTTGAGGTTGCACTCACCTATATTTTTGGAATGGGGCTTACCCGTGCGCAAGCAACACTTGCCGCAACTGGTATTTCACCAGATGTTCGAGTGAAAGATTTACAAGAGCCAGAGTTGGCAAAGCTTCGTGAATTCATTGAAGCAAATTACAAAATTGAGGGTGATCTTCGTCGTGAGGTCGCTGGCGATATTCGTCGAAAAGTTGAAATTCAAAGTTATCAAGGATCACGTCACCGTAAGGGATTGCCAGTCCGCGGTCAACGTACCCACACCAACGCCCGTACTCGTAAGGGTCCACGTGTTGCTATCGCTGGTAAGAAGAAGGAGACCAAGTAATGGCCGCCGAGAAAACTAAGCCAGTTAAAGAGGCAGCAAAAGCTGCTCCTAAGAAAATTAAAGCACGTAAGAAGGATAAGAAAAACGTTGCCTTCGGTCATGCTTACATTAAGAGCACATTTAATAACACCATTGTTTCCATTACCGATCCAGCAGGTAGCGTAATTGCTTGGTCATCATCTGGTCAGGTTGGATTTAAAGGTTCTCGTAAATCAACTCCGTTTGCTGCGCAAATGGCAGCTGAGGCTGCTGCTCGTAAAGCACAAGAGCATGGTTTAAAGAAAGTAGATGTATTTGTTAAGGGACCTGGCTCTGGCCGGGAAACTGCAATTCGTTCATTACAAGCAGCCGGTCTTGAGGTTGGAGCCATCGCAGATGTAACTCCAGCACCACACAACGGTTGCCGTCCACGTAAACCACGTCGAGTATAAGGAAAGGGAGAAAACTATGGCTCGCTATACCGGTGCAGATTGCAAAAGATGCCGTCGCGAAAAAGTAAAGCTCTTCCTTAAGGGCTCAAAGTGTGATGGTCCAAAGTGTCCAATTGAGTCACGTCCATATCCACCAGGACAACATGGCCGTGCTCGCTCTAAGGATTCTGAGTATTTATTACAGATGCGCGAGAAGCAAAAATGCGCTCGCATTTATGGAATTTTGGAAAGACAATTCCGTGGATATTACGAAGAGGCTAACCGCTTACAAGGTAAGACAGGTGAAAACCTTTTGGTATTACTAGAAACTCGGTTAGACAATGTTGTCTTCCGTGCTGGATTTGCTAAGAGCCGAGACATGGCACGCCAACTAGTGCGTCATGGACATTTCTTAGTTAACGGCAAAAGTGTAAATATTCCATCATTCCGAGTCACACCGATGGATGTGATTGATGTAGTTCCAGCATCCCTGGATACCACACCATTTATCGTCGCCAGTGCTGAGCTTGGTGAAAAAACTGTTCCAGCATGGATGGAAGTTGTGGGATCAAGGATGCGAATCCTGATTCACTCAATTCCAACCCGCCCAGTTATTGATACTCAAGTACAAGAGCAACTAATCGTTGAGCTTTACTCCAAGTAATCAGTAGTAAAGAAGTAAAGATTTACCTGCAGTAGAACTAAATATCGAAATAGCCAACCGGAAGATCAAATAGAGGGTCTTCCAGAACATACGGAGGAAAACAGTGCTAATTGCACAACGCCCCATCCTCACTGAGGAAGTAGTAAGCGATTACCGTTCACGGTTCATTATTGAGCCGCTAGAGCCTGGTTTCGGTTATACCCTTGGTAATTCAATTCGTCGCACATTGCTCTCTTCAATTCCAGGAGCAGCTGTTACTGGAATCCGAGTAAATGGTGCTTTGCATGAATTTACAACATTAGAAGGTGTAAAAGAGGATCTAACTGAGATCGTTTTGAACATCAAAAACCTAGTTTTATCATCAGATAATGATGAGCCATCACTTCTTTACATTCGTAAAAATGGTGAGGGCATAGTAACTGGTGCAGATGTGGCAGCTCCAGCAGGAGCTCAGGTACACAATCCAGAGCTTCACATCGCAACTCTTAACTCCAAGGCAAATCTTGAAATTGAGTTAACAGTTGAGCGTGGTCGCGGTTACATCACTGCAGTGCAAAACAAGCAAGCCGGCGGTGAGATTGGTCGAATCCCAGTGGATTCAATCTATTCACCAGTGCTTCGAGTTACCTACAAAGTAGAGGCAACTCGTGTTGAGCAACGTACTGACTTTGATCGATTAGTAATTGATGTTGAGACAAAGAGATCTATGAAGCCAGCAGATGCAATGGCATCAGCCGGTAAGACATTAGTTGAGTTATTTGGGCTTGCTCGTGAATTAAATGCCAACGCTGAAGGTATTGAGATGGGACCTTCCATTCAAGATGCAGCTCTTGCTGCAGATATGGCATTGCCAATCGAAGATCTTGAACTAACAGTTCGCTCATACAACTGCTTAAAGCGCGAAGGTATTCACACCGTCGGTGAGTTACTTGCTCGCTCTGAGGCAGATCTAATGGATATTCGTAATTTTGGCTCCAAATCAATTGATGAGGTAAAGGCAAAATTACAATCAATGGGCATGCAACTTAAGGACAATCCAGCCGGATTTGATCCAACAAAGCATGCAAACTACGGAAGCAACGTTGATGATGAACTTGTCGACGAAGAGGTCTAGGAGAGAACATGCCAAAACCAAGTAAAGGCCCACGGTTAGGAAGTGGACCAGCACATGAGAAATTATTGCTGGGCACACTTGCAGCTCAACTTTTTGAAAAAGGAAAGTTGACCACAACTGAGGCAAAGGCCAAACGTCTTCGTCCACTAGCAGAGCGATTAATTACGCATGCTAAAAAAGGTGATTTACCTGCTCGTCGCAGAGTTATGGCAAGAATTTCAAACAAGTCAGTAGTACATACATTGTTTACTGATATCGCACAACGTTTTGCCTCCCGCGATGGTGGTTACACCCGGATAACTAAAATCGGTCCACGCAAAGGTGATAACGCGCCTATGGCAGTAATCGAAATGGTTGAAGCAGGTACTCCTGCTAAGAAGGTTGCAAAAAAAGCAGCAGCGAAAGCTGAGTAATTACGCACCTTAACTGATTATGACAAAACCCACTCTCAATCCCGAGAGTGGGTTTTCTCGTTTAAGGGTTGATTTAACTTATGACGGCACAAACTTTTCCGGTTGGGCAAAACAGCCAAATCAGCGAACAGTTCAAGAAGATTTTGAAACTGCCCTTTCTACATTAATTAGAACACCAGTTGCTTCCATCGTCGCTGGCCGCACTGATGCTGGGGTGCATGCCAAACACCAAGTACTTCATGTAGATCTGCAATCTGATACTGAGATTGAGAATATTGTCTTTAGATTAAATCAAATTCTTAAAAAAGATATTCGAATTCTGCAGGCAACCTGGGCTGCGCCAAATTTTCACGCCAGATTCACACCAATTTCTCGCACCTATCAATACAAAATAGTTGATGGTGGCCAAATCACTAAACCACTAGATCGTTATGACAGTACAGAGTGGTTTAGAAAACTAGATATTGATTTAATGAACCAAGGCTCAAAGTTGCTTTTGGGCGAGCATGATTTTTTTGCATACTGTAAGTACCGAGAGGGCGGGACAACAGTTAAGAATCTATTGGAGTTTAATTGGCATAGAAATAATGATGGCGTTGTAATTGGTGTAGTAAAAGCAGATTCTTTTAGATATAACATGGTAAGGAATTTAGTAGGGGCGGCAGTGTGTGTTGGTGAAGGTCGTTTTGAACCAAGCTGGATGAAGAAAGTATTAGATGATAAAGAGCGCGTTTCTGACAGCTATGTTTTTCCAGCAAAAGGGTTAACCTTAATTTCAATTACATATCCGCCAGTGAAGGAATATTTAGATAGCTACAACAATTACCTAGAATCACAGGACTTAGATGAGGTCGAAGGGTGATATTTGAGCGGGGAGTAAACCGGTTTTGACCCGGCCTATATATAAAGGTAATCTTGCCCCTCTGGAAATGACCCAATTGGGACAATCCTTAATTTAGAAAGCGAGATGCTCGTGCGCACTTTTACACCTAAAGCAGGTGAGATTACCCGTAGTTGGTATCTCATTGATGCTCAAGATGTTGTGCTTGGTCGCCTTGCAACTCATGCTGCAAATCTTCTTCGCGGTAAACATAAATCAACCTTTGCTCCCCACATGGACATGGGCGATTTTGTAGTGGTAATTAATGCCGACAAAGTTGTTTTAACTGGATCAAAGAACACTCAAAAGTTTGCTCACCAACACTCTGGTTATCCAGGCGGAATGACTTCAACTGTTTACTCAGATTTGTTTGAGAAGTTTCCAACCCGCGCGGTTGAAAAAGCGATTAAGGGAATGCTGCCAAAAAATTCAGTTGGACGTTCTGCATTTACAAAGTTAAAAGTTTATGCCGGATCTGAACATCCTCATGCAGCCCAAAATCCAAAAGTATTTGAATTCAACCAAGTTTCTCAGATTGTAAAGAAGTAATAGGAGAGTAATGTCTAACGAGATTTTAGAAACCGGCGAAGAGGATCTTCCAACCTCATATAGCTCTAGCACTCCTGCAGCTGCTACAAACCGCAAAGCAATAACTGCACCAGGCGGTGGCGTTGGTCGTCGTAAAGAAGCTGTTGCCAGAGTCCGTCTTGTGCCAGGTACTGGTCGTTGGGTTGTTAATGGCAAACCACTTGAGGTTTATTTTCCAAACAAAGTACATCAGCAATCAGTTTCTGAACCATTTAGAACTGTAGGAGCTGAAGGTACTTATGATGTTTTTGCTCGCATTAATGGCGGTGGAACTTCAGGTCAAGCAGGTGCACTTCGTTTAGGTGTTGCCCGTGCATTAAATGTGATTGATATTGATGCAAACCGGCCAACTCTAAAGAAGGCTGGCTTCTTAACTCGTGATGCACGTGTAATTGAGCGAAAGAAATACGGACTTAAGAAAGCTCGTAAGCGCTCTCAATACAGCAAGCGTTAATTACAAAGTCGCTTAACTAAATTATGGCCCTCTTCGGCACCGATGGTGTTCGAGGTATTGCCAACGTTGATCTCACCGCTGAATTAGCGGTTGATCTAGCAATTGCTGCCGCACATGTTTTAGGTGAGATCGGTGCATTTGCAGGTCATAGACCTAAAGCAATAGTTGGGCAAGACTCTCGTGCTTCTGGTGACTTTTTAGAATCTGCAATTGTTGCCGGATTAACCAGTGCAGGTGTTGATGTTTACCGAGTGGGAGTGCTGCCAACACCAGCAATTGCCTATCTAGTTAAAGAAAGTAATGCCGACCTTGGGGTAATGATTAGTGCTTCGCATAATCCAATGCCAGATAACGGAATTAAATTTTTTGCAAAAGGCGGCGATAAGTTAGCTGACATAGTTGAAGCTCAAATTGAATCACGACTAGGCGAGCCTTGGGATAGACCTGTTGGCTTAAATGTGGGCAGGATTGTTCAAGATGAGAGCGCAAAAGAGCGATATATCAAGTACCTACTCTCCACAATAACTGAAAATTTAAATGGATTAAAGGTGGTAGTTGATTGTGCAAATGGCGCAGCATCTTATGTTGCTCCAGATGTATATGAAAAGGCTGGT
>LIBD01000040.1 GCA_001437855.1 Actinobacteria bacterium BACL4 MAG-120820-bin23
CGTGGGCAATAATTGCTACATTTCGAAGGTCGTCTCGAGTTTTAACTGGTAGATCTTTTAGGTGTGCTTGTTTTTTAGACATTGAACCTAAACTCCACTACATCGCCATCATTCATCACGTAATCCTTACCTTCCATTCGCACCTTGCCATTGGCGCGGGCTTGCACCATTGATCCAGCAGTTACTAAGTCATCAAAGGAAATAACTTCGGCTTTGATAAAACCTTTTTGAAAATCTGTGTGAATTACTCCAGCTGCAACTGGGGCGGTATCACCTTTATGAATCGTCCACGCTCTGGCCTCTTTTGGGCCTGCGGTCAGATATGTCTGCAATCCTAATGTATTAAATCCCACTCGAGCCAATGTAGTAAGGCCAGGCTCACTTAACCCAATAGATTTAAGTAATTCCAGCGCATCTGCCTCATCTAAATCTGCTAATTCTGCCTCGGTCTTTGCATCTAAAAATATTGCCTCAGCTGGGGAAACTAATTTTGATAACTCTTGGCGCAAATTATTATCAGATAACTCTGCCGCATCAACATTAAAGACATATAAAAATGGTTTAGCAGTTAATAGTTGTAATTCACTAATGGCAGCTAAATCAACTGATGAACCTCTAAGAAGTTGACCTTGGTTTAATACTTGAGAAGCAGCTTTGGCTGCTGCTAAAACTGGTACTTTCTCCTTAACCGTTCTAACCTCTTTTTCTAATCTTGGAATGGCTTTTTCTAGAGTTTGTAGATCGGCTAAACAAAGTTCGGTATTAATTGTTTCCATATCTTTTTTAGGATCAACATTGCCATCTACATGCACCACATCATTATCTTTAAAAACTCTGATCACCTGACAGATAGCATCACTTTCTCTGATATTTGCTAAAAACTTATTGCCAAGGCCAGCGCCCTCAGAGGCACCTTTGACAATTCCAGCAATATCTACAAAGGAGACTGAAGCGGGCAGGATTTTTTCAGATTCAAATATTTTAGCTAGGACGGCAAGGCGCTCATCTGGCACACCCACCACACCAACATTGGGTTCGATGGTGGCAAAGGGGTAGTTAGCAGCTAGGACATTGTTTTTAGTCAGGGCGTTAAACAGGGTGGACTTACCCACATTTGGCAGACCGACGATTCCAATTGAAAGGCTCACGAGGGGTAAAGCCTACGCAAGTTTGTCAGCACTTGATGCCACTATAACCCCATGCCCGCATCGATTACCTCCCTAATTATTGGCCTTGCCATTGGCATACCGGCAGGTTTTGCCATTGGTTACCTATTAAAAGCTGTGCGCCATAAATCAAGTGGCAGCGATGGGGCATTACTTGATGATTATAAAAAGCAGCTTGAGGCCGAGCGAAGCAAAACGGAAAACTCAATTAAGTTAACCGCTGAGTTAACGGCCATGAAATCAACCGTTGAAAAATTATCGCTGCAATCTAATGAAGCTAATCGAGTAAGAAGTGAGGCTGAGGCCAAACTTGAAACCACAATTAATGAGATGCGCCGGGCTAGTGAATCTATTTTTGATGAGACTAAAAAAATAGCTGGTGCTCTTTCAAATAGTCAGGCACGTGGAAAATTTGGTGAGGCCCAACTTGAGTTACTTTTGCAATCAGCCGGGCTCAGAGAAGGACAGGAGTACTCAAGACAAAAATCAACAACCGATGCAGATTCATCTGGTATTCCAGATATCACAGTAAAGATGCCCGGGGGTTCGGCCATATTTATCGACTCTAAATTTCCATTTGATCGCTTTTTAGATGCCTTTGGTACTGATGTGCAAACTCAGCGAGATGAGTTTTTAGCTCAACACACAAAAGATTTACTTAAACATGTTGAGGCGCTGGCAAAACGTGGTTATCACAAATCAGCTGGCTCCCCAGATTTTGTGGTCTTATTTGTGCCATTTGAAACCTTATTAGCTGAAGCCTTAAGAATTGATCCCGCCTTTTTGGAAAAAGCATTTAAATTAAATGTCACCATCGCTACCCCAACCTCAATGATGGCGCTGCTTAGAACTATTGGTTATATCTTCACCAGAAATAAATTGGCAGATAATGCCGATGAGATTCAAAAGGTAGCAAATACCTTCTTAAAAAATATCACCTTGCTTCATGGCAAGATTGTGGCAGTTGGTAAAGCTATCTCATCAACGGCAAAAGCTTATGAAGATTTAATTCCAACTGCTGAAAAAACTGTGTTAAGCCCAGCTAGAAGAATTCATAATTTAGGAGTAGCTGGTGATAAAGATAAGTTAGCAATTGAGTACCCAGAATCCCCGGGAGCAGTTAGAGAGCTACGATCAATTTCAGCAGAGGATGATTTCATTGAGGTCGAAGAGATTGAGGCAGATGACAAGTGAGTAATCTGCCAATTAATTCACCAATTAAGGGTCCTGGGCTAACTAAGCCTGGGGTAATTGTTTTGCAATTTTTAGTTATCTTTTTATTCCAAGCAGTTGAATTACTCGTTAGATCCTCCCTGGGCATAATCACGGCGATGGCTATCTGGATCGCTTTTTTTGGTGCAATTTACCTAGGCCGAGTGGGCACCTTATATGTGGCCGCAGTTTCACCACCGATCTCACTTTTAATCTCTTCATTGATTTTAATGCCAACAATTGGTGGCGGATCCTTAGTGCCAACTAAATTGTTACTAGATTTAGTATCAGGTTTGGCGGCAATTAATTTTTACCTACTAAGTGGTGCGGCAATAACCTGGTTTTTATGGTTTAAAAAAGAGCGAGGTAGAACAGATTAAACTACTTACTAGCGGCTTTAATATCTTTTCTAAGCTCTGGTGGGATTGCAAAAAGTAGATGCTCCTCAGTTGCAGTTATAGTCTCTACCTCACCAAAGCCACGCTCAGCTAACCAGTTAAGTAAATCCTTCACCAAAATCTCTGGCACCGATGCTCCACTGGTGACACCAACTGTATTAACACCAGCTAACCACTCATCCTTGGCCTCTGCGGCGTAATCAATTAAGTAAGCAGCCTTGGCGCCATACTCTAAGGAAACTTCAACTAATCGAACTGAGTTTGATGAGTTGGTTGAGCCAACTACTAAAACTAAATCAGCTTTTGGTGCAATCTGCTTAATTGCAACTTGACGATTTTGGGTGGCATAACAAATATCATCACTTGGTGGATCAATTAAATTTGGAAATCTCTTTCTTAGCTCAGATACCGTTGCTAAAGTTTCATCCACACTTAAAGTAGTTTGGGATAACCAAGCCACCTTACTTTCATCTCGTACCTTCACATTTTTAATATCAGCAATGCCATCAATTAAATGAATATGCTCGGGCGCCTCACCTGCTGTGCCATCGACCTCTTCATGTCCTTCATGACCAATTAATAAAATATCGTAATCATCGGCGGCAAATCTTCTCGCCTCATGGTGCACCTTTGTAACTAATGGACAGGTGGCATCAATAGTTTTTAAATTACGTTCAGCAGCACTTTTGTGAACCGCTGGTGATACACCATGGGCGGAGAAGACCACAATCTTTCCCTCTGGTACTTCATCAGTTTCATCAACAAATATTGCACCCCGCGCCTCTAATGTTGAGACCACATGTTTGTTGTGCACGATTTGTTTACGAACATAAACCGGTGCGCCATAAAGTTCTAAAGCTTTTTCAACTGTGATCACCGCCCGATCCACACCTGCGCAATAGCCACGTGGGGCAGCAAGTAATACTTTCTTTTGGGTGATCTGGCTCATGTGCTCATCCTAATTGATGATGGAAGTGATTAGATTAAGCCTATGGCGCCAGAGTTTAATTATCAGGATCTGCTTCCACTTGGTGAGGATTCAACCCAGTATCGCCTACTTTCTACCGAAGGTGTGAGCACATTCACCGCTGATGGCAAAGAGTTTTTAAAGGTAACTCCGCAGGCAATTAGTGATTTAACTCAAGTAGCGCTGCATGACATCTCACACTACCTAAGAAGTGAGCACCTAGCTCAATTAGCTAATATTTTGAAGGATCCAGAGAGCTCACCTAATGATCGATTTGTTGCCACTGATCTATTAAAAAATGCCAATATCTCAGCAGGTGGCGTATTACCAATGTGTCAGGACACAGGCACTGCCTTAGTAATGGGGAAAAAGGGTCAACATGTTTTAACTAGTGAAAAAGATGAGATCACAATCTCACGTGGAGTTTATGAAGCATTCACTAAATTAAATCTGCGTTACTCCCAATTAGCTCCAGTTACTACCTGGGAGGAGAAAAATACTGGTAATAATTTGCCAGCTCAGATTGAGATTTACTCTGATACCGATCACGCCGATGAGTACAACTTCTTGTTTATTGCTAAGGGCGGGGGAAGCGCTAATAAATCATTTTTGTATCAAGAAACCAAAGCGGTATTAAATCCAACCTCATTTTTAACCTGGCTAGAGGAGAAACTTAGATCCTTAGGTACCTCTGCTTGTCCGCCATATCACCTAGTTGTCGTAATTGGTGGCACCAGTGCTGAGTACACAGTTAAGACTGCAAAACTTGCCAGCACTAAATATTTAGATTCCCTACCAACTAAGGGTGATGCTAAAACTGGCCATGGCTTTAGAGATTTAGAGTTAGAGAAAGATATTTTAAAGCTAACTCAAAACATTGGAATTGGCGCCCAGTTTGGTGGTAAGTACTTCTGTCATGATGTGCGGGTAGTTAGGTTGCCAAGACATGGCGCCTCTTTACCAATTGCAATTGCCGTATCTTGTTCGGCAGATCGCCAGGTAAAGGCCAAGATCACAAAAGATGGCGTATTTATTGAGAAATTAGAGACTGAGCCAGCACACTTTCTACCTGCTGAAAGCCATGATGAATTAACTGAGCATGAAGTAAATATAAATTTAAACCAACCTATGAAAGATATTTTGGCCCAGCTTTCAAAGCATCCAGTTAAGACCAGAGTAAATTTAACTGGCACATTAATAGTAGCTAGGGATTTAGCCCATTCTAAGATTAAAGAGTTACTAGATTCTGGTAAAGCGATGCCAGAGTACTTAAAAAACCATGCAGTTTATTACGCCGGTCCTGCTAAACGGCCTGAAGGGTATGCCTCTGGCTCATTTGGTCCAACCACTGCTGGGCGCATGGATTCATATGTTGATCAATTTCAGGCAGCTGGTGGCTCATTAATTATGTTAGCTAAGGGAAATAGATCGCAAGCTGTATCTAGTGCTTGCAAAAAATATGGTGGGTTTTATTTAGGATCAATTGGTGGGCCTGCTGCTCGGCTTGCCCAGGATTGTATTAAAAAGGTTGAGCTCCTAGATTATGAAGAGTTAGAGATGGAGGCAGTTTGGAAGATTGAGGTAGAGAATTTTCCAGCCTTTATTATCATTGATGATAAGGGAAATGATTTTTATGCAGATATTAGAAAGCCGTTAAGTATTGGGAAAAAACCTTAAATTTTTTAATACCAATTAGAACGTTTTGACTTATTCCAAGCTTTGCATGGGTACTCATACCGCTCTTCAATATATTTAAGTCCCCAAGTTAGTTGCGTAACTGGATTTGTTCGCCAATCAGTACCAACAATCTCCATCTTGGTGGCTGGCAGCGCTTGCGGTATGCCATGGGCGCCAGAGGTCTTATTTCTTGCTTTGTAATTCCAATTGCTCTCTTTAGTCCAAAGATTATCTAGGCAGGTAAATTGACGATCAGACCAGCGATACTTTTGGGCAATGATTTGGCGGGCAACTGCTTTAGCCCCCTTTGCCTCCCGAGCACGCTCAACCTGGGCGGCAGCTAGTGAGACCAGTGCCATCGTTTGGGCATCTACCACCTTGATTGAATCTAGCTCAAGCAGGGATGGGCTCTCTGGGTTTGGATCCAATGGATCAGATACTGGGGCCAATGGGTCGGCTGGATTTGGCAGCTGTTCATTTGGGATGGTGATAAAAACCTGTTGCATATTGCTTGAGGCGTAGGCTGGCTCAACTATTGCCAGGAAGAAGGCAAGGCAGGCAGCAGAGATAGAGAGTCTGCGAGCGCGCTGACTGCGCACAATAGAGACCTGGCTCTTCATAGCCACCCCTTTCACATCCACCAGCTCGTTAAATCATCTAGCTGGACAAGTGCAGAGTGCCAGCCAGGGGGTGGGTGGGCAACTTTATCCAGGCGTGTGGCGCGATTATGTTTATATTCACAGGTTTTTAAGAATACAAAACCGCAGGTCAACCCATATGAAGTCCGATTTATACCTTATGTGGAAGTAAGGGGTGAAAGCTGCTACACCCATCAATTTGTGAAGTTGATCGGCTCCTCAAGCAGCTCGGTAACTAGCGCTGCAATCTGAGATCGCTCGCTTCGGGTCAAGGTTATATGGGCAAAAAGTGGATGGCCCTTTAAGGATTCAACCACCGCCACCACACCATCATGCCGGCCCACCCGCAAATTATCCCGCTGGGCGATGTCATGAGTTAGTACCACTCGAGAGCCCTGACCAATTCGCGAGAGCACAGTTAATAAGACCCCCCGCTCTAAGGATTGGGCCTCATCGACGATGACAAAGGAGTCATGTAAGGATCTGCCTCGAATATGGGTTAGCGGTAGCACCTCAATTAAGCCACGTTCGATGATCTCATCTAATACCTGCTGGCTAACTAATGCCCCTAATGTGTCAAAGACAGCTTGGGCCCAAGGTGACATCTTTTCATTCTCAGTTCCGGGTAGATATCCAAGCTCTTGACCACCAACTGCATATAGTGGCCGAAAGATAACTACCTTCTTATGTAATCGCTTCTCTAAGACCGCCTCTAAGCCAGCTGAGAGTGCCAGCGCACTCTTACCAGTGCCAGCTCGCCCACCTAAGGAAACAATTCCAATCTCTTGATCTAGCAAGATATCTAATGCCACTCGTTGCTCAGCACTTCGCCCATGTAAGCCAAATGCTGATCGATCACCTTTAACTAATTGCAACTTTTTATCTGGGGTAACTCGAGCGAGCGCACTTCCTTTTTCAGAGTGCAACACAATTCCGGTATGGCAGGGATGAGTTTTACCTAACTCATGTGAGATTTTTTCTTCTTCATATAACAAATCAATAATGGTAGAGCCAACACTCTCCTCCACCATGCCACTCCAGCCACTACTACTTGCTAACTCAGCTCGGTACTCCTCCGCCTCAACCCCAACAGATGAGGCTTTTACCCGAAGTGGTAGATCTTTAGTTACCAAAACAACTCTTCTGCCATCTGCCATTAAATTTTTAGCGATCGCTAAAATTCGAGAATCATTTGAACCATCTCGTAAAAATCCAGCTGGCAGTGTGGATAGATCTGAGTGGTTTAACTCAACAGATAATGATCCACCCTCATCATTTATTTTTACCGCTTGATCTAAGCGACCAGATTTAACTCTCAAGTCATCTAGGGTGCGCAGGGCAGCTCTGGCGAAGTAGCCCAGATCTGGATGATCACGCTTACTCTCTAATTCACCAATTACTGTGATTGGGATAATTACTTCATGCTCGGCAAATCTAGTTAATGCAATTGGATCGGCTAGTAAAACAGAGGTATCTAATACATAGGTAATGCGCGCAGGATTTGGTTGATTGGATACTGACTTTAAGACAATTGATTC
>LIBD01000041.1 GCA_001437855.1 Actinobacteria bacterium BACL4 MAG-120820-bin23
ACCCCACTTCGTGGTGTAGCGCATATGAGTCAGTTAGATGAAAAACAATCTGAAAGCTTTGCACCCATTGCTAAGGAGGTTTTATCTAGATTAGATGGTGTTTTTGGAATTGAGATGGCTTACATTGCTTCTTGGTATCAATCACCAGTAAATACTGGTCAAGATTGCATGCGATTGAACTGGCAAATTGTTTCTGTCAGAAGACAGCCAGGAAAATTAAAGTATTTATCAGGCTCAGAATCGGGAATGGGCGCCTTTATTATGGATTTAGATCCAGAACAATCTGCAGATCAATTACGGGCGGTAAAGCTTTAATTATTCAACTGGGGTAATTGAAATGACCTCAACCCCACCAATTGCACCAAGCACATTAAGTAAATCAGTTGGATCACTACCTGGCACAGCAATTGTTATGTCATCAACACCTTTGCCATTTTCACTTCTAAGCACAACTAAACCGCGAATATCACCACCGGCAAAACCAATAGCTGATGCCACCGCACCTAATGAGCCTGGTCGGTCTGGAAGTGAGAGTTGAACTCGGTATAGTGCCATGCTCCCTGACTTGGACTCGAACCAAGAACCTGCCGGTTAACAGCCGGCTGCTCTGCCAATTGAGCTATCAGGGAATACACCAATCTTATTAAAGATTTGTGGAGGCAAATAGTATCGAATAAAACAATGTGCTCAAATCTTGGCCTAAAACTGGCTTAACTCTCCCCTAGCGCTAACTCTTTCTGAACTCTACGGGCAGCCTCCATATCAACTAATTTCGCAAAAATCTCCTGATATTGCTCATCATTTTCAACTGGATTTATTCTTTGTAGAGTTGATTTAATTTCAGCAATCACCCGACTTAGTGCCACCTCACGCAATCTTGCAAAAATACTATTTATATATCGATCTGATACCTCACCATCGGTTCTAATTGGCTCAACCGTTAACTCGGTAATCAAAGATTTAAGTTCATCAGAGTCAGAGTTATCTAGCAGTGCTTGAATATTTAACTCACTCTGCTGATCAATTAGTTTTCTAAGTTGATCATAGAGTGGAAAAGAAAATGCTGCTTCCTCTAAATCTACCCAACCGGTAGCCAGTGCTGGAAGTTGTAATTTAACTTTTAGTACCTCACGTTCTAATACTAAAATTGGATCAGTTAAATTGATTTTCACTGGAGCTTGATTTTCACCTGCCTTACTGTTTTTCTTAATTGCAGCTGAAACTACATCAACCTCCATACCTAACCAACCGGCTAAAAGTCGAACATACTCAGGCCTTAAAGAGGCATCTCTTATTTTGCCGATTAATGGTGCTACTTGATTTAGCGCATTTACTCGACCCTCAGCAGCTTTAACATCATAACTTGCAATCACAGATTTAATCGCGAACTCAAAAAGTGGAACTCGTCTGGCAATTAAATTTCGAACAGCATCATCCCCATGTGCTTGTCGCAATTCACAAGGATCCATACCATTTGGTTCAACCGCTACAAATGTTTGAGCGACAAATTTTTGGTCATCTTCAAATGCGCGCAGCGCTGCTTTTTGACCGGCAGCATCACCATCAAATGTGAAAATTACCTCACCTCTGAATGCATCTGCATCCATTAGTAATCTTCGAATTATTCTGATGTGCTCATCGCCAAATGCGGTGCCACAGGTGGCAACTGCGGTGGTAACTCCGGCTAAGTGAGCAGCCATTACATCGGTATAACCTTCAACAATTACTACTTGCCGGCTCTTTGCAATCTCTTTTTTAGCTATATCTAAGCCATATAAAATTTGATTCTTTTTATAAATTGGCGTCTCTGGTGAGTTTAAATATTTAGGACCTTGATCAACCTCATCGGATGCTAATTTGCGTGCACCAAAGCCCACCACATCACCAGAAATATCTTTAACTGGCCAAATTAATCGATTTCGATATCGATCTATTTGCCCTTTACTTCCCTCTTTGATTAAGCCAGCCAAAGTTAACTCTTCATCACTAAAGCCTTGGCCCTTTAAATGTTTATACAACCCATCCCACTCATCTGGGGCATAACCAACATTAAAACTTTTCGCTGCATCTCGATCAAAGCCACGTTTAGTCAAAAAATCTCGACCATGTTGGGCAGCTGGTAGTTGAATCTGTTCCTGATAAAAGATAGCTGCTGCGTTGTTGGCTGCTACCAATCTAGATCTATTAATAACTGGTCCAGATGAGCTACCGCTACTTTCATACCTTAAGGTGTAACCGATTCGATCGGCTAATCGTTCAACGGTTTCCATAAAAGTTAGATGTTCTAGCTTCATAATAAATGCAATTACATCCCCACCCACCTGACAGCCGAAACAGTGATAAAAACCCTTACTTGGTGTTACATGAAATGATGGAGATTTCTCATCATGAAATGGGCAAAGACCTTTTTTCTGTCCACCACCAGCATTTTTAAGTTGGACATAATCGCCAACTACCTCATCAATCGGGCTGTGGTCACGAACATAGTTAACATCTTCATCTTTTATTCGCCCGGCCATATGCCTATCCTAGTTTGCTCATCTGATCTTTGATTTACCTAGTTGTTAATTTGGCTTCACTAAGCGCTGGTGAAGTGCCCTGGCCCCTGGGTCGGTCAAAGATGCCACCTGATCGATTACCACCCGAAGTCGCTGACTATCTGATTGCGCATTATGCCAATCTTGTAAAAAGAAACTCTCTAGTGTTTTAGGCGCACTCTCTAATATCACAGCTACTAACTCAGCAAGAAGTTTCTGTTGCTCGGCATACCTAACTTGAGAGGATGCAGCATTAATCACATAATGTCCTGCTATTGATTTAAGCAGGACTACCTCAACTCGCTGCGCCCTGGGCACAACTAAATTTGCGTTGTATCTAGTTAAATCACCACTGCCATACTTATCTTGGGTGGCTTGTTCCACAGATTGGGCAAATCTACCGATTAATTCACTAGTTAAATCTTTTAATCTAGCTAAGGAGCGATGGGTACCATCATATTCATGCGGCCAGGTAGATAATTTTTCTAGATTAGAAAGCGCACTCTCTAATTCAACCTCACTCACATCAGCTAAGTACTCATCTTTAGCAACCTTAAACAAATCAGTTAAATCATCCTTTAATTTATTTAACTTTACCTGTCCAGTAACTAATGAATCCTCTAAATCATGAACGCTATAGGCCACATCATCTGACCAATCCATAATTTGAGCTTCCATCGAGGTCACACCCGTTGGGGCATTGGCTCGATACCAATTAAATATCTCTAAATCATCCTCATAGACACCAAATTTTTCTGAATTTATATCTCGACTCCATGGATACTTTGTAGCTGCATCTAAGGCTGCTCTAGTTAAATTCAAGCCAATAGATTTTCCATTTGGCAGTACAGTTTTTGCCTCTAATCTAATTAGCAACCTAATACTTTGGGCATTGCCTTCAAAACCACCACAACTATTAGCTAATTGATTAAGCGCCATCTCGCCATTGTGACCAAATGGTGGATGTCCTAAATCATGGGCTAGACATGCCCCTTCCATTAAATCTGGATCAGCTCCTAATTGCGAACCTAACTCTCTTCCGACTTGAGCACACTCAAGTGAGTGCGAAAGTCTTGTTCTTGGAAAATCAGTTGCCCATGGCACTGCTACTTGAGTTTTAGCAGCCAATCTACGAAGTGCGTAAGAGTGAATAATTCGTGCCCGATCCCTGGCAAACTCACTTCTACCACCACGTTTTGCAGGTTCATCTAAAAATCTAGCACGATCAAAATCACTGTATCCCGGATGTTCAATCGCATTTCTAATTACCATCTTTAAATCCTATCTGTCTTAGGTGAGATTAGAAATTAACTATTTGCCTTGAGTTTTAAACTTAGGCAGGTGAAGATCAAAATAGATTGAAATAAACCTAGTTAAGATCACAATCGATCCACCAATAAGTGCTGCAATATTGAGATTCACATCTAATTCATACAATAATACAAACCCAATTGCTCCCATTAATGCAGATGTGCCGATAGTTTCTCGGTGTAGCAATACCGGCTCTAATTGGCATAAAACATCCCTAAGTAATCCACCAGTTACTGCAGTTATTACTCCCAAAATTATGGCTATAAACCAGGAGATATTTTCAGTTAATGCCAAATATGAACCAGAAATCGCCGCAATCGCTAATCCAAAAGTATCCATCACAATCAATGTTTTTCCAATTTTAGTTACTCTTCGAAAAACTAAAGTGATAGTAACTGCCAAAATAACTGCCAAAATAATATTTGAATTATTTATCCAAACAGGTTTTAATCCTAAAAATAAATTTCGAAGTGTGCCACCAGATATAGATGCCACAGCAGCGATAAAGGCTATGCCGCCGTAATCTAATCCCTTATCAGCTGCCACCCTAGCGCCAACTAATGCAAAGACTAGAGTTGATGCTAGATCTAGAAATGGTAATAACTCCATGGCTTAAGGATATTCTCTTATCGACATAAGGCGATCACTTAAATTAATTCCTAACTGACCAAGGGTCTTATAGGCAAGATAAGCACCAGTTTCCCTACTTAAGTACTTTAATCCAGAGTTTTCCACTGAGGCTGCACCACTTTTAACTGGTGAGCAGCTTGCTAAAAATCCCAAATCTTTCGCCATACTCATAGCGCGATAGCAATGATATGGATCGGTCACAATAATTACCGATGCATACCCTCGCTTTTTAGCTTCGGCAACATAGCTTTCGGTACTACTTAAAGTATCTCTGCCCTTGGAAACTGCAAGTATTTTATTTTTTGCCACGCCATTTTGAATTAACCAATTTCTACTAGCAGCTGCCTCAGTGGTCCGATCCCCCGGTGCACCTGCTCCGACGGTGTAAATCACTGGTGCTAGGCCTAATTTATAAGTGCTTAATGCCTGTTCTAATCTTTGTCTTAAAATATCACTTGGCCGGCCATCAAATTGTGCAGCCCCCATTACTAAAATTAAATCTGACTTTATTGGCTCAGCATTTCTTGCGCTATACCAAATATTTCCAGCAACATATAGGGGTATAACAATTATTAGTAATAATATAAATGAGATGACTCTTCTAATTAATCTAAATAAAAACAATTAACTTATCCACCTGAGATTGCATCATCAATTGAAATATTGGCAAACTCATCTGGATCATCTAGCCAACCAGCTGGCAATGAAACAGCTCGGCCATGACTTGTGCGCCCACGTGGACCATCGCCGACCGCCTGCGGATATGGCTGATCTTCAAGAAGTGATAACAATTGAGCCATCTGAGATATTGAAATCACCATACCAAGGGATGATCTAATTTCACGCGCTACCGAAAAGCCTTTTAAGTACCAAGCCATATGCTTTCTGATATCTCGCATAGCTCGATCTTCATTTTCAAAGTACTCAACTAATAATTGCCCATGACGTAACATAATTTCTCGTACCTGAAATAATGTGGGGTTAGTTCGATTATGTTCACCATTTAATGCACTAACTAAATCCGCAAATAACCAAGGTCTGCCCAGGCAACCTCGACCAACTACCACACCATTACAGCCGGTTTGATCCATCATATTTATCGCATCTTGCCCAGACCAGATATCCCCATTACCTAAGACTGGTGTACCAGTTGGTGCTAGATGTTCAACTAATTGCGTAATTTTATGCCAATCAGATCTGCCTTCATAAAGTTGCGCAGCGGTACGGGCATGAAGTGCTACCCAAGCCACACCTAAATCAGCAGCTGATTTTGCTGAATCTAAAAATGTTTCATGATCGGAATCAATTCCTACTCGCATCTTTACCGTAATTGGAATTCCATACTTACTAGCATTTTTTACCGCCGACTCAACTATTGCTGAAAATAATCGCCGCTTATATGGCAAGGCGGCGCCGCCACCACGCTTAGTTACCTTTGGTACTGGGCAGCCAAAATTTAAATCAATATGATCGGCTAAATTTTCACTACCTAATAAATCAACTGCTTTGCCAAGAACTACTGGATCAACAGCATAAAGTTGAATAGATCTAGGGCTTTCACCAACTCCAGGTTTAATTAATCTAAAGGTCTCCTCGCGCCGCTCAATTAATGCCCGTGCGGTCACCATCTCAGAGACAAATAAACCTGCGCCTTGCTCTCGACATAATCTTCTAAAGGCAGCATTTGTAATTCCAGCCATTGGGGCTAGTACTACTGGGGTGGTGAGAACTACCTCATTATTTGCGAAATTACCATTAGAAATTGGCAGCCGAAGAGGTGCAACTTGAGTTAACAACTTAGCAACCTAATAATTTTTGGGCTAAGTAACTCTCAACTTGATCAAGTGCGATTCGAGATTGCGCCATCGTATCTCGCTCTCTAATTGTTACCGCTTGGTCATCTAAGCTTTCAAAATCAACTGTGATACAAAATGGGGTACCAATCTCATCTTGTCGTCGATACCTTCTACCGATTGCCCCAGCGTCATCAAAATCCACATTCCAGTGCTTGGCAAGTGCGGTGGCTAAATCCTTTGCTTTTGGCGATAAATCAGCGTTTCTAGATAGTGGCAGCACCGCTACCTTAATTGGTGCCAATCTAAAATCTAACTTCATTACTGCGCGCTTTTCCATCTCACCCTTAGAGTTTGGTGCTTCATCTTCAGTGTAAGCATCTAACATAAAAGTTAATGCGCAGCGATCAACTCCTGCTGCTGGTTCAATAACATAAGGGGTCCACCGCTCATTTTTTTCTTGATCAAACCAAGTTAAGTTTTCACCCGATGCTCTGGAGTGTGCTTTCAGATCAAAATCAGTTCGATTAGCAATTCCTTCTAGCTCACCCCACTCAGTGCCAGCAAACTCAAATTTATACTCAATATCTGCAGTTCGCTTTGAATAATGGGAAAGTTTTTCCTTTGGATGTTCAAAAATTCTTAATCGATCTGAATTAATACCTAAATCTTTATACCAAGCTAATCTGGTATCAATCCAATATTGATGCCAATCTTCATCTGTGCCTGGAACTACAAAAAATTCCATCTCCATCTGCTCAAACTCACGGGTTCTAAAAATAAAGTTTCCTGGTGTAATTTCATTTCTAAATGATTTTCCAATTTGACCAATACCAAACGGTGGCTTTTTTCTAGAGGTTGATGCCACATTATCAAAATTTATAAATATTCCCTGGGCTGTCTCTGGCCGTAAATACGCCAAACCAGATTCATCCTCAACCGGTCCAAGATAGGTTTTTAACAAACCAGAAAATTGTTTAGGGGCGGTAAATTTTCCTTTTGTGCCGCAATTTGGGCAATTAACCTCATCTAAGGATGTAGGTTTTTTCTTATGCTTATTCTCATAAGCCTCTTCTAAATGATCTGCGCGATATCGCTTATGACAGCTGGTGCACTCAGTTAATGGATCAGAGAAAGTTTCAACATGACCAGATGCTTGCCAAACCTCACGAGCTAAAATTACGCAGGAATCTAATCCGACTACATCATCTCGACCTTGCACCATAGATTTCCACCATTGGCGCTTAATATTATTTTTTAACTCAACCCCAAGTGG
>LIBD01000042.1 GCA_001437855.1 Actinobacteria bacterium BACL4 MAG-120820-bin23
TCATATCCGCTTGTGGTTCTTAAAGTTGAAAGATATGTAGCAACTCCGCCAATAGTTGGGGAATAAGACCTCTCATTATCATTGACAATAATCACTAATCTTTGATTCTTACTTGCTGCAATATTATTCAGCGCCTCCCAACTCATTCCTCCGGTAAGAGCACCGTCACCAACAACGCAAACCACAGTTCTATCCTTTTGATTAGTAAGTGAAAATCCCTTGGCAATTCCATCACTCCATGAAAGCGCAGTTGAGGCATGAGAGTTTTCAACTACATCATGGTCACTCTCACCCCGGTTTGGATAACCAGCTACTCCCCCTCGCTGACGTAATTTATTAAAACCAGATTTTCTTCCAGTTAATAATTTATGCACATAACTTTGATGACCAGTATCAAATACGATTACATCCTTTGGGGATTCAAAAATTCTATGAACTGCGATTGTTAACTCGACCACTCCAAGATTTGGGCCTAGGTGTCCACCAGTTTTAGAAACTTGCTCAATTAAGTAAGCACGAATTTCAGCACTCAGCGAATCAAGTTGTTCAAAAGTTAATTTTGTTAAATCCTTTGGGGAGTTGATTTCAGAAAGCATTGGCTTAGTTTAAAGGTTTATTTGTAGATTTTCGATTACTTATTCAGTAGTGAGCGCAATACATACTGCATAATTCCGCCATGTCGATAGTAATCTGCCTCACCTGGGGTATCAATCCTAACTTTGGCCCTAAAGCTCTTTTTGCCTGCGGTCACGGTGACCTCTTTAGGTGTTATGCCATCATTTAATTCTTCTACTCCTGTTATTTTAAATTCTTCACTGCCATCAAGGCCAAGGGATGCAACATTCTCTCCAGCTAAAAATTGAAGTGGTAAAACACCCATACCAATTAGATTTGATCTGTGAATTCTTTCAAATGATTCTGCAATCACAGCTCTAACCCCTAGTAATGCAGTTCCTTTCGCAGCCCAGTCACGAGAAGAACCAGAGCCATACTCCTTACCTGCCAAAATTACGAGCGGAATACCCGCTTGAATGTAAGCACGTGATGCATCATAGATAGTGGTTTGCTCACCGTTTGCTAGAAAATTCTTAGTAAATCCTCCCTCTACATCCTTTAATAATAGATTTTTTAAACGAATGTTTGCAAATGTTCCGCGGATCATAACCTCATGATTACCTCGTCGTGATCCATAGGAATTGAAATCAGATTTATCAATTCCGTTTTCTGCTAAATACTTTCCTGCTGGTGAATCAACTTTAATATTTCCAGCAGGTGAAATGTGGTCTGTTGTTACCGAATCACCCAAAATTGCTAAAACTCTTGCATTTGAAATATTTGTTACCGGACTTGGCTGCTTCGGCATACCATCAAAATATGGTGGTTTTCTAACATAGGTTGATTTTTCATCCCAAGCAAATGTTTTACCAGTTGGTGTATCTAAGGACTTCCATCGCTTATCACCATCAAAAACTGAGGCATAATCCTTGGTAAACATTTCCGAGGAGATTGAAGAGCTTATTACCGAATCAATTTCAGCAGTTGTTGGCCAAATATCCTTTAAGTAAACCTCTTTACCATCATTTCCTATACCAATTGGGTCCTTCTCAAAATCGTGATCCATAGTTCCAGTAAGTGCGTATGCAACAACTAAAGGTGGTGAAGCTAAATAATTCATCTTTACATCAGGTGAAATACGGCCTTCAAAATTTCTATTTCCAGAAAGAACTGCCGAGACAGCTAAATCATTTTCATTTATCGCCTTACTTATCTGAACTGGTAGTGGTCCAGAGTTTCCAATACAGGTAACGCATCCATACCCAACTAGGTTAAAACCTAATTTCTCCATGTATGGGGTTAAGCCTGAGCGGTCGTAATAATCAGTTACTACTTTAGATCCTGGCGCCAATGTGGTTTTAACCCAAGGTTTACTGCTTAAGCCCTTTTCAACCGCTTTTTTAGCTAGCAATGCTGCCGCCATCATTACTGATGGATTAGATGTATTGGTACATGATGTTATCGATGCAATTACTACGTCGCCATTTCCTACGGATGTAGGTTTACCATTAACACTAACATTTACTTTAGATCTGCTAGTTTTTTCAGAAAAATATGTTGGTAAAACCTTCTCATAAGAACTTTTAGCATCAGAAAGGGAAATTCTATCTTGTGGTCGTTTTGGCCCAGCTATTGAAGGAACTACAGTTGCTAAATCTAATTCCAGTTTTTCAGAAAATCTTGGTGAGGCTTTCGGATCATGCCAAAGCCCATTCACTTTTGCGTACTTCTCAACTAATTCTAGTTGTTCGCTATTTCGACCAGTGAATTTTAGGTATCTAATTGTTTCTTCATCAATTGGGAAAATAGCACAGGTAGATCCATACTCAGGTGACATATTGCCAATAGTTGCTCGATTTGCCATTGGTAGTGCACTTACACCTGGACCATAAAACTCAACAAATTTTCCAACTACGCCATGCTTGCGCAACATTTGCGTAATAGTTAAAACTAAGTCAGTCGCAGTTGTACCAACTGGAAGTTCACCATTTAATTTAAACCCAACAACTGCTGGTATTAACATAGAGACTGGTTGACCTAACAAGGCTGCCTCAGCCTCAATTCCACCAACTCCCCAGCCGAGTACTCCTAAGCCATTAACCATTGTTGTGTGTGAATCAGTTCCAACCACAGTATCTGGGTAGGCACTAAGTTTTCCATTTACAACTCTACTCATAACAACTCTAGCTAAGTATTCAATATTTACCTGATGCACAATTCCGGTTCCAGGCGGTACCACCTTGAACTCATCAAAAGCAGTTTGTCCCCATCTTAAAAATCTATATCTTTCTTTATTGCGCTGATATTCAATATCAACATTTTGCTCAAATGCATCTTTAGTCCCAAATAAATCTGCAATCACAGAGTGGTCAATTACTAGTTCAGCTGGAGAAAGTGGATTTACTTTGGCCGGATCACCACCAAGATCTGCAATCGCCTCACGCATAGTTGCTAGATCTACGATGCAGGGAACGCCAGTAAAATCCTGCATAATAACTCTGGCTGGCGTAAATTGGATTTCAGTATCTGGCTCTGAATTTGGATCCCATGCGGCTAGTTTCTTAATTTGCTCAGCAGTGATATTTGCGCCATCTTCTGTGCGCACTAAGTTCTCTAATAAGATTTTTAAGCTAAACGGAAGATCTTTAGCCTCAGTAAATTTTGTGATATCAAAAATTTCGTAACTTTTACCAGCAACTTCAAGTGTGGTCTTGGTCTTAAATGAGTCTTTACTCAACGCCCCACACCCGCCTTCATTTCTTGATTACTTCTAATCTTAGCCATTTGCTGGTGAAAATCCAGCCACGCACTCTATGTGCTGAGTCATTGGGAAAAGATCATATCCTGAAATGTGATCCAACTTATAGCCAAGATCTAGCAAAGTTTTTGAGTCCCGAGCTAACGCTGCAGGATCACAGGCTACATAAATAATTTTTCGAGGTTTAAATTTAATCATTTGTTTCACAACTACCTCACCTGCACCAGTTCTTGGCGGATCTAAAACAATTAAATCTGCTCGTTTTACTATCGACAACTGCTGCGCGACTAGACCTTGTAATATCTTGACATTCAATTTATTTGCAAATATTTTCCGTGCATCTGCAACTGCAGTTTTATCACTTTCTATCATTGTTACAAAACCTTGATCACTAACTTCATTTAAGATAGCGGAGGCAAATAACCCAACACCGGAATACAAATCGCAAATATGATCTGATTTCTTTATCTCTAGTTTAGAAATTACGGCCTTAACTAGTGTGGTCGGAGCTAATTTATGACTTTGCCAAAATGCACTAGGTGAAATCTTCAGTGAGTTACCACCTACTTGTTCGATTAATTGTGTGGGCCCACTAATGCTACGGCCTGATCTAACTACCGATACCTCACTTGTACTGGATACTGCCACCTCAACCCTGGCATCTGATTTCCAAGTGCGGTTTGCTAGTTCTGCAACATTCATTCGACTATCTGCAATTAAACAATCATTTATCTCGACTACATCATTGCTGCGAGCGCCATAAAATCCAATCCGCCCGCCATTTGATACCGCAAACTCCATTCTAGTTCGCCAGTGCAATCCATCTGCTGGTTCAACTGCTTCAACCTTTAAATCAAATCCCATTTGTAGTAAATCTATTTTGCCAATTCGTAAAAATTGTTCAAGAATAATATTTCGTTTGAATTCACGCTGTTGATCAACTTGAACATGTTGGAAATCACAACCACCACATTTTCCAGCATAGCTACAAGGTGGTATTACTCGAGTCGGTGCTGGTGTTATTACCTCGATAACATCTGCATGTGCGATCTTTGAATTTACGGCAGTAATTTTTATCTTTGCAATCTCACCAGTAATTCCATGGCGAACAAAAATAACCTGATTGTTATGCCGGGCAACAAAGTGACCACCATGTGCAACTGGGCCAATTTCGACCTGGATTACCTCACCTATTTTTAACCGCTCTTGAGCGTTTAATTCCATAGGAGTGAGCCTATGGGTGTAAGTTGTACTTTGTGCATGTAGTAATTATGGGCTGCGGTCGCGTCGGATCCACACTGGCGATAGATCTGCAAAAAGCAGGTCATACAGTTTCGGTAATTGATCAAAATCGAGAAGCCTTTCGCAGATTAGGTGCTGACTTTAATGGTCGAACCATTGCCGGGGTTGGATTTGATCGAGATACCTTGCTGGAGGCTGGTATTGAAAAAGCAGATGCCTTTGCTGCCGTCTCAAATGGGGATAACTCCAATATTTTGGCAGCCCGTGTTGCTCGAGAAAATTTTGATGTTAAAAATGTAGTTGCTCGAATTTATGATCCAGGTAGAGCTGAGATCTATCAACGACTTGGAATTCCAACTGTCGCCACAGTGCTTTGGACGACAGATCAAATTATGCGCCGGCTTACCCCAGATGGCACAAAATCAGAGTGGCGAGATGCAACTGGCACAGTGCAACTAATTGAGGTCCATCCAAATATAGATTGGTTTGGCCAATCAGTTTTATTAATTGAAAAAAATACGCAATCTAGAGTTGCTTTTATTACTCGCTTAGGTGAGGCACTTTTGCCAGATGAGCACACAGTGTTGCAAGAGGGAGATCTAGTACATGTACTAGCTAAAGAGGATGATATTTCCAAGATTGAAAAGATTTTGGCTAAATCTCCTGAGGGTACAAAATGAGAATAGCTATCGCCGGAGCTGGCAATGTGGGCCGAGCTATTGCTCGAGAATTGTTAGAAAATGGCCACCAAGTACTGTTAATTGATAAGGATCCAAAGGCGTTAAAGATGGATTCAGTTCCAAGTGCAGAATGGTTATTAGCTGATGCCTGTGAGATTACCGCATTAGATGTAGCTAAATTAGATGGTTGCCAAGTATTAGTTGCTGCTACCGGCGATGACAAGGTAAATCTTGTTGCCGCCCTGCTTGGAAAAACTGAGTATGGCGTACCCAGAGTTGTTGCTCGAGTAAATCACCCAAAGAATGAGTGGATGTTTGACTCTGCTTGGGGAGTTGATGTGGCAGTTTCGACACCAAGAATTATCTCTGCCTTAGTTGAAGAGGCGGTAAGTGTTGGCGATGTAGTGCGATTGTTTTCATTTAGAAAAGGTGAGGCTAATTTAGTTGAGATTACCTTGCCCGATTCAGCAGCATGTTGTGGAAAAACTGTTGGCGAAGTTGAACTCCCAGAGGATGCATCTTTGGCGGCAATTGTTAGAGATGGCCATGTTTTAACACCAAAAGATCATGATGTATTTGCCGCCGGTGATGAGTTGCTGTTTGTTGCCTCAGCTAGAGCTGAAGAGCAATTAAAATCTTGTTTTATTTAACCTATCTTTGTAGTTGGCGTCTTTCTTAATACCAACCATGTTGCCCAAGCAGTTGCAATAAATAATGGGTAACCCATAGCTAATCTAGCTGTGCCAAGAGCGTTTACATTCCCACTCTTATAAAGTGGATACTGCACTATTAATCGGATCGCAAACATTCCTACCCAAAGCCAGCCAGCTTGGATATAGGCCTTTAGCCGGGCTGGATCTTTGCGCCACAAAAAGTTCTCACCCAAAATTGGTCCTAACATAATTCCCAAAATTGGCCACTTAATTAAATTTGTAAATGCGTATAAGAATCCATATCCGGCATTTATATATAACCCTGGAAGATAGAAATCTGCTGCGTTTCCACTTCTTCTAGAAATTAAGGCGCAGATTGCTACCCCAACTAAACCAGAGAATGCGTGCTGAAGTGTTTGACGCTTAATTAATCTA
Source organism: Actinobacteria bacterium BACL4 MAG-120820-bin23 (assembly GCA_001437855.1). Classification (GTDB taxonomy): domain Bacteria; phylum Actinomycetota; class Actinomycetes; order Nanopelagicales; family Nanopelagicaceae; genus Nanopelagicus. The sequence goes on from LIBD01000042.1 coordinate 6,324, forward strand.
ATCGCAGTCAAACTTATTGAAAGGCTAAGCGCTGCCCAAAGGGAGGCATTTAAATTTTGGCTTGAAATATTAAAAACCAATAAGAAAAGCAAGGCCGGCAGCCCGGAGTCAATTAATCCGCGCTTGCCCCCTAAGGCAGATACAACTTTATCTTTATCCTCATTATGGCCGTGATAACTCATGCGCCAGTTGATCCAAATCCACCAGTTGATCGCTCAGATCCAGGTAGATCTGCCACCTCAATAAACTCTGCTCGCTCAACCTGTTGAATTACAAGCTGGGCAATTCGATCACCTTTTTTAAATGAAATAGATTCAGTTAGATCATGATTAATCAAAATTACCTGGAGCTCACCTCGATAACCAGCATCAACAGTTCCTGGTGTATTAACAATTGAAATTCCAAATTTGATTGCTAATCCCGATCTTGGGTGAACTAACGCCACATAACCATTAGGTAAGGCAATACTGATACCGGTGGGCACTAAAACTCGCTGCCCTGGTTTAATTGTTATATCAATGCGAGTACACAAATCCGCACCAGCATCGCCACCCTTTGCATATGCTGGCAGTGGAATATCTGGATCTAGCCGCTTAATTAAGACTTTTGTCATGGATTTATATCAAAATCTGGATCGACAAATGCCATCAGCTCTGGATGCTTAACTAGATGATCCTTATATTGATCAGTTAAATTCTTAATAAAGTGCTCCATCGGTACTGAAATAAATAATGCCGCGGCCTTCACAGCAATCTCACCTGTTGGTGAATCTAATCTACCCTCTGCTTGAGTATAAATTTTTCGACCCGCCTGTCCGGTAATCCTGGCATCAATATAAAGGGTTCGACCTATTGGTACTGGAAGTAAAAAGTCAGTCTCTAATCTGCCAGTTACTGCCGGGGTTCTAATTAACCACATTAATTTTCCAAGTGCTTCATCAAAAGCTAATGAGAGCAATCCACCATGGGCCAGACCTGGCGCGCCTTGGTGATTTTCAGTTACGGTAAATTTTCCAGTTAAATCTAAATTACTTCCGGCGATTGCAACCAGGTGTAACCCACTTTGATGAAGTTCACCACAACCAAAGCAGTGACCAAAGTGCGATGGAATTTGTGAGCCAATCGCTGGTGCTTT
>LIBD01000043.1 GCA_001437855.1 Actinobacteria bacterium BACL4 MAG-120820-bin23
CTCTTCCCTGTTTGCCTTTTGAATATTGGTAAGAGAGCCAAACTTATCGGCTAATGCCTTGGCACTTGTTGGTCCAACATGTCTAATTGATAACGCAACTAACACACGCCAAAGCGGTCTAGTTTTTGCTAATTCTAAGCCAGCGATAAACCGATCTGCAATTACACTTCTTGTGCCATCTTTTTTAACAAAAAATTCTGATTTGCTTAAATCTTTTAGGGTTAAGGAAAATAGATCACCTTCATCTACTACTAATTTATCACTGAGCAACGCAGTAGCTGCTTCATAACCAAGTACATCAATATCTAAGGCACTTCTTGAGCCAATATAAAATAATCGTTCTACTACTTGAGCAGGACAGCTCTGCGAGTTAGGGCACCTAATATCAACATCACCCGCACTCATTGCTCGCAATTTAGATCCGCAATCAGGACATTTGGTTGGCATGACAAACGCGCGCTCTGTGCCATCTCGTTTTTCAATTATTGGTGCTAAAACTTCAGGTATTACATCACCTGCTTTTCGAATTAAAACTGTGTCACCGATTAAGACACCTTTTCTTATTATTTCTTGGCTGTTATGTAATGTGGCATTGGTGACTGTTGATCCAGCCACTTTCACTGGCTCCATAAAGGCAAATGGCGTCACTCGACCAGTCCTACCAACGCTGACACGAATATCAATTAATTTAGTACTTACCTGCTCTGGCGGATATTTATAAGCAATCGCCCATTTAGGAGCTCGTGAGGTAAAGCCCAAAGTATTTTGAACATCAATTTCATTTACCTTGATAACTACACCATCTATTTCGTGTTCGACATTATGACGATTTTTCTCATACTCATCGATAAATTCTTTAACCTGTTTTCGATCTGAAACTACTTCATATCTCTGGCTGGTTGGCAGGCCCCAACCTTTTAATAATTCATATGCTTTAGATTGTTTATCAAATGAGATTCCAGTGGCTGCTCCAATTCCATGTACAACTAAATCAAGGGGCCGGCTAGCGGTGATCTTTGGATCCTTTTGCCGCAGCGATCCAGCAGCTGCATTTCTTGGATTTGCAAACCTTGGCTTACCAAGATCTACTAATGAATCATTTAAGTCATCAAAAGCTTTTAGTGGAAAGAAAATTTCCCCTCGAACCTCAAGTTGCTTTGGAATATTTTTACCGATTAATTCAGTTGGTACTGATTTAATTGTTTTAACATTTAAAGTTACATCTTCACCGGTAGCGCCATTGCCTCGAGTTAGCGCTCTACTTAATCGACCATTTTCATAAAGTAAATTGATCGCTAACCCATCCACTTTAACTTCGCATAACCAGGTGTTTTTAATCCCTGCCTTATCAATGCGATCAAACCAAGTATCTAATTCACCATCATCAAAGACGTTATCTAAGCTCATCATCTTTTCAATATGGTCATATTGCGCAAAGCTGGTGGAAAACCCACCCCCCACCTCTAATGTTGGCGAGCTTTCAAGTTTGTATTGCGGATACTTACGCTCTAGTTCAAGTAATTGATTCCATAACTTATCAAAAGCGGCATCAGTAATTGATGGGTCATCTAAAACATAATACTTAAATTGATGATCTCTGATCTCTTCCGATAATTCTTGAATCTTATGCCTAATTTCAGCACTCATATTAAATCGTTTCGCAGATAGTGGCAGAGCCAATTACTCGATCACCATCATAAATAACTAATGCCTGCCCGGTGGCCAAACCAAAGACTGGCTCATCTAAGTTTGCAATTAAATTTTGACCATCAAATTTATAACTTGTGGTAAGTGGTGAGCCATGTGCTCTTACCTGCGCAAATCCTCTTAACTCTTGATTAACTTCAGGAGTTGCACCACACCAAACTGGTGGGGTAGCAATAATTGTATTTATCGCCAAATTTTCATGTGTACCCACCACGACCGTATTACTCTTAGGTTCAATTTTTAATACATATCTTGGTTCACCGCTTTTATCAGGCACAGTTAATGCTAAACCGCGGCGCTGACCTATCGTGTAGGTATAAGCACCTTTGTGCTCACCTAGTTTGTTCCCACTTTGATCAAGAATATCGCCAGTTTCACTTCCTAATTTGTCCCGCAACCAGCCAGCGTTATCACCAGATGGCACAAAACAAATGTCATGTGAATCAGGTTTATTTGCAACAAATAACCCTCGCTGCCTAGCCTCTTTCCTGGTATCAGTTTTAACCGTATCACCGAGTGGAAATATTGCACCTTCAATTTGATCTCTTCTTAAAACTGCTAATACATAGGATTGATCTTTCTCAATATCTGCTGCTCGATGTAATGTTTTTCCATCTGGGCCATCTTTAGTGAGTGCATAATGACCGGTAACTACACCATCAAAACCCAATGCTTTAGCTCGATCTAACACAGCTTCAAATTTGATTTTCTCATTACATCGCAAACACGGATTAGGAGTTCGGCCTGCTTGATACTCAGATAAAAAGTTTTCAACTACTCCTTTGTGAAACTCCTCTGCCATATCCCAGATATAAAAAGGTATGCCAATTACATCAGCGGCCCGTCTGGCATCATGTGAATCTTCAATTGTGCAACAACCTCTAGCCCCGGATCGATACTTTTGTGGATTACTAGATAAGGCAAGGTGCACACCAACTACTTCATAACCGGCATCAACGGCTCGGGCAGCAGCAACTGCAGAATCAACCCCACCACTCATTGCTGCGATTACCTTTAATTTTGTCATTTTTTCCCAGATGCAGCTTTTGATCTTGCAACTACTGTGGCAATTACCGAGCCAAGTTTTGCAATCTCATTAATAGTATTTGAATAACTAAGTGAAAATCTCAAAGTAGATGTGGTTTCATCCTCGGTTAATCCCATTGCCATTAAGACATGGCTTGGCCGCTGCACACCAGCGCTGCAAGCTGAGCCGGTAGAGCAGGCGATGCCTTCACCATCTAATAACAAAAGTAGTCCTTCAGAATCGGTCTTAGGAAAGGTAATGGAAACAATGCCCGGCAAACTTTTCACCTGATCCCCATTTACCCAAGCATCTGGGATATTTTTCTTAATTGTTTGAATTAACTCTGATTTTAACTCTCTAATCTTTAACTCACGCTCTTTTCTATTATCAACGGCATTTGCAGCTGCGGCAGCAAATGAGATGATGCCGGGTGCGTTAAAGGTGCCACTTCGTAAATCTCGCTCCTGCCCGCCACCATGCAACACCGGTTCGATATCTAAACCTTTGCGTAAAATTAACGCAGCAACCCCTAATGGCCCACCAATTTTATGAGCACTTATAGTGGCTGCTGTGACCCCTAATTTTTTAAAGGAGAGCTCTACTTTTCCAAAACTTTGTACACAATCTGAGTGAACTGGAATATCGCCAGCAATTTTTACTACCTGGTTGATATCTTGAATAGTCCCTACCTCATTATTTGCATGCATAATTGAGATTAAAGCAATATTATTTTTATGCTCTTCAACTCGGGTAGCTAATTGTTTAAGATCTACAAAGCCATTTCGATCTACATCAATTGCCACTACCTGTGCCCCCTCATGCTCTGCCAGCCAAGTGATTGGATCGGCAACAGCATGGTGCTCAAAGGTTGAGGTAATTATTACTTTCTTATTCTTCTTCACTCCCAGCCAATACAAACCTTTGATGGCCAGATTATTTGCCTCCGTACCAGTTGCGGTAAAGATGACCTCACTTGGCGCGCAATCAATTGCTTGCGCGATTTGCTCTCTAGCTTGCTCTAAATCTTTTCTAACTGATCGACCAGCTGAGTGTAAGGATGAGGCATTGCCTAATTTTTTTATTGCATCAGTTAAGGCTGCAATCGCGGGCTCAACCATGGTAGTGGTAGCAGCATGATCAAAATAGATAGGCACTTGCTAAGTCTAAAGGCAAGAGTTGATGGGTAAGTAATTAACCTTTACGGGCCTTGATTTTTTCCGTGGCCTGCGGCAAAACATTAAACAAATCACCAATAACTGCAAAATCTGCAATCTCAAGAATTGGGGCCTCTGGATCTTTATTAATTGCCACAATTGTTTTTGAAGTCTGCATGCCAGCACGATGTTGGATCGCACCAGATATTCCAGCTGCAACATATAGTTGTGGTGAAACTGTTTTGCCAGTTTGGCCTACTTGATGTGAGTGTGGATACCAACCAGCATCAGTTGCTGCACGGGATGCACCAACGGCAGCACCTAATGCATCAGCTAATGCTTCAACTGGTTTGAAATCACCATTTGTGCCACGACCACCTGAAACCACAATCGAGGCTTCAGTTAACTCTGGCCGGCCACCTTTTACCGCAGCAGTTGCACTAGAGATGGTGGCAAGTTTTGCTGAATCAGAGATATTAACTGCAAACTCTTCAACTACCGGGTTTGAGGTAGCTGCGATTGGCTCGATTGAGTTAGCTCTTAAAGTAATTATTGGTACACCAGTTGTAACTGCTGAGTGCACAGTGGTTGAGCCACCAAATACTGATTGTGTAGTAATTAAATCTTTATCTACGCCAACTGCATCGGTAATAATTCCAGAGTTGGTTTTAACCGCTACCCGGGCTGCAATCTCTTTGCCGTTAGCGGATGAGGTAATAAGTAAGGCATTTGGTTTTTTATCAGCAATAATTTGCGCTAGCCCATCTGCAATAGCTGCCACGCCAAACTTATCCCAATCACCACTTGCAGTAATCACCTTATCTACCGACAAGGTATTTAGCTGCGCAACTATCTCACCCGGATTTGCAGCAAAGACAACGGCAATAGATTCACCAATATTTTTCGCAAAGGTGGCCAGCTCACTGCTTGCTTTAGCGATTTTGCCACCAGAGTGATCGACTAAAAATATAACGGTGCTCATGCCAATCTCTTTTCCACCAGAAAATCAAATAATTTTTCGCCGCCAGATCCTTCATCAGTTAACTTAACGCCAGCACCTCGAGCAGGTCTTGGTAGAGCATCTTTTACTGTGCTCCAGGCAGCAGATGCACCCACGGCGGTGGCAGCAAGTCCGGTATCTGCTAAAGACATAGTGGTAATAGTTTTTTTCTTAGCCGCCATAATTCCTTTAAAGGATGGATATCTTGGCTCATTAATTTTTTCAACCACCGAAAGTACTGCTGGAAATGATGCACCAATTACTTGGTTTCCAAACTCAGTAATTCTTTCTACCTCAACCTTTTTTGCAGCTGGATCAACTGCAACCTTGCCGGCAAATGTTAATTGCGCCCAAGATAGACGCTCAGCAATCATTGCTGGCACCACACTCATTCTGGCATCGGTGCTTTCGGTGCCACAAAGTACTAAATCATAATTACCTTTTTTAATTACCTCAGCTAGTACTAAAGATGTAGCTAGCGCATCAGAGCCTGCCAGGGCGGCATCACTAATTAATATTGCATCATCTGTGCCCATTGATAAAGCTTTTCTAATTGCTTCAGTTGCACGCTCTGGTCCCATTGAAATCAAAGTAATTGAGTGCCCACTTGCTTCCCCGGCCTCTTTTGTTGGTGAGTTTGCCTCCACAATTCGCAGCGCCTCTTCAACTGCATACTCATCTAAATCATTTAATACCGCATCAACATTTGCTCTATCTAGGACGCCGCCAGCCATTTTTTTCTCAGCCCAAGAATCTGGAACCTGTTTGATGCAGACTGCGATTTTCATACCACGATGTTACTGGATAGTAATATTTTTTGCTATCCCGTTTTGCGGTTTAACTGGTTTTAAAACTGGCAGAGAGTGTGACATTGACCGTCTTGTCGATTGTTGAAACATCATAAAAACCACCAGCTGAGCGATCTAGTGAATCTCTAGTTGTTACCTGAGTTGGTCCAGTTGAGACTGATAGCAAAGCGCCAACCTCGCCCCCGACCGCTTCGGTAATTGCCGTTGCTCGTTCCTTAGCATCTGACATAGCAGCTGCTAATAACTTAGCCCGCATCTGATCTAGCGTTGAAAGATAATAAGCCGGTCCATAATTTCCAACATTAACTCCAGTTGCCAGCAGTGAACCAATGTCATTACTTAACCTAGCTACTAATTGCACATCCTTGGTTCTAACTGTCACAGTTCGATAAGCCTGGTAGGCAAGAATTCGACCAGTTGGATTGCCATTGTTGTACTCACTGACTGCGTTGCTATTAATTGGTCCAAGTTCAATCTGATCTGCGCTAACGCCACCATCTAGTAAATACTTTTTTAACGCCTCCGCTGATGAGTCAATCTTTTTTACCGATGAGGCAAGTGTGACTTGAGATTCATTTAAATTTAGACTCCAGACCGCATTATCTGCCTTTGCATTCTCAGATGCTGTGCCGGTTACAGTGATCGCATTGCCAGCACGGGCTGCTAAACCAGTTCCAACTTGAAAAAGTCCAAGGGTTAAGCCAGAGGATAAAATTGCAGCAGCTAAAATTGCGGCGGCAAATTTAATCCGATCACTTGCTTCAAAGTTCATGGTCAAATCTTATCCACTTTTACTAACACTTTCGGCCATACCGGAGGCGAGCGCGAGTCGATATGGTTCTAACTCAATCTCCCACTGCATACCCAGTGCACTCTCAAGATTACTTTTAAGCATCTTATGTGAGTAAGAGTTATTTATGATCTGATTTAACTGATTTTCATTTATCACTACATCCCCATTTGATGCCAGTGATGCTTGATGTAATCCTAAATCTGGAGTTATGCGATATAAAATTGCATCTGTGGTTAATAGATTTACCTGTCTGATTTCAAAGCGAATGTAGTGCCAGCCCTTAAGTGCGATAGCTAGCTTGTCTGCTACTGGATGCTGGCTTTTATACTCAAGCTCCATTGCCAATGAACCTGGTGATAGTGGTTGTTTAACCCAGGCGATTTTGACTACCTGGTTTAGCTGTTGATTTAGCGCCCACCCAATATGCTCAGTTAGCGCAGCCGGCGCAGAGTAAATATGTATTCGCCCAGCATAGATTTGCCTCTTACTCACCAGTACCTGCCTTTAGATCACCCGATGTGACCTTCCCCAGCCCACCGATCATCTAAGTGCAGTAAGAGATTTATACATCTCTTTTCGTAATTAGCCAATAGCAGGGTAAACTTTGCAACAGTCCGACGCTTGGCAGTACCCGTTCCACTGATTGTTGATTGGGAATCGCTGTAAGAATAAAGACCGGCGCTTGTTAAATTGCAAGAGTCCAACATAATCAAAGGAAAAAAGCTAAA
>LIBD01000044.1 GCA_001437855.1 Actinobacteria bacterium BACL4 MAG-120820-bin23
TTAATTTTATTAGGGGCAGCTGATTTTATCGCTAACTTATTGTTGGGCGTAGCTACTACAAAGGGGTTAGTCTCACTTGCGGTCGTACTCGGTTCGCTATTTCCAATTGTTACCGCACTATTGGCATTTAAGCTTTTGCATGAGAGATTACACAAGGTGCAATATATTGGCATTGCATTGGCAATTATGGGGGTAGCAGTTATTTCAGCTGGCTAGTTTTTTATACTTTCTAAATTCGCAATCTTCAATTTTTTCACTTTCCAACAATTCAAAGTTTTCTACTAAATTGCTAATCGAGATCTTATTTTCACCCTGTTTATCTAGATTCACGGTTAGGTATAGGTAATCAATAAGTGATTGATCAATCATTTGTATAAGTAGGTTTGGACCTGCCTCAACTAGAACCTTTATCTGTGGTTGCTCGCTTTGAAAGTTATTACTTATTTCAGCTAACAGCTGGGCCGGGGTTAATTGAAACTGCTTAGCAAGTTGATTTTTTGGCTGCAATCGAATTTTTGCATGGGTGAGGATATAAAGCGGGATGGGGGTGCGCTTATACGGCTCTCGTCGGGCGGTATTTCCTCCGATGATTATTAGCTCCTGGTGATCTCTTAATTGATGAAATCGCAATCGATCTGGCGCAGTTGATAGCGCCGTTGATGAGCCATTTAATGTGGTGGAGCCATCCTGGCCAACAATCAGATTGGCGGTAACGATTAAAGGCTTCATAGGCACAGGCTACTGCCAGTGTCAGTGGGGGCAGATAACCTTATTTTCTATGATAATCAATTGTGATAGTTGCACCATGCAAAACATAGCTTGCAGTGATTGCGTAATTACTGTCTTGCTAAATATAAAGCCACTTCCTGGCAAAACTGCTGAGTTCTCAGATCAAGATCAAACAGCGATCAACCATCTTTCAACTGCTGGGATGGTGCCCCCACTTAGATTTAAGCCAGGCCGGGCCAGATAGGTGAGCTCCTCAAATTAGGCATAAATCCCGCTTATCGGCGTGAAGCTTTGGGTAATTCTCAGCACTTTATGCATGGGTCAGGTTGAGTTCTGCCTATTGTGGTGGTTAACCTTTATTAATGAGGTTATCTCTTCGGGCAGCTATGGCCTTTCTTGTGGCAGCTGGCATCTTGCTACCAATTCCAGCAAATGCCGCTCCCTCCTTACTTGAAGTCCAAGGTCGAGTTAGAGATCTAGAGGAGCAAGCCACCACCGCAGCTGAAGGTGCCCAAGAGGCTAAGTATCAATTATCCAAATTAACTAAGACTTTAACTTCAGTGCAACAACAAGCAAGCCAGCAGGGTGAATCAGTTAAGCAGATGAATAAAACTATTGGCGCAATAGCGGCTGAGCAGTATAAGGCCGGACCATTAAGTCAATCCCTTGAACTTTTATTTTCAACTGACCCACAACTTTATTTATCTTCAGCAGGTGCACTTGAAGCGGTGACTAGAAAAAAGAGTGAAGATTTAAAGAAGTTCTCAGTTGCAACCCAAAGACTTAATGCAACTACCTTTACCGTAAGTGATAAATTAGCCTTAGTAAAGGCTGCCGAGGCTAGATTCAAAAGACAATTAGCCATTGCAAATTCAAAATTAGCTGAGGCAGAAAAACTCCTAGCTAAGTTAACCGCTGCCGAGCGGGAGCGACTTGCTCGATTAAATGCAGATCAAGAAAATGCCGATCAGAGAAACTCTCGAGCAGAGGGAAAAAAGTATGCTGGCGTTTCTGGCAGAGCTGGTACTGCTATTAAGTATGCCTTAGCTCAATTAGGAGATAAGTATGTGTTTGGTGCCTCAGGGCTTACCTATTGGGATTGCTCTGGCCTAACTATGCGCGCCTTTAAAGCAGCTGGAGTCTCCTTGCCGCACTCATCACGAGCACAGTATCGATATGGCAAAGCAATTCCTAGAAATCAATTACAAGCCGGGGACTTAGTATTTTTTGGTAAACCAATCTCTCATGTAGCAATTTACTTAGGGCCAAACCGAATGCTGCATGCACCTAGATCTGGCAGTTTCGTTAAGATTGCAACCATGGATATGGGTAGAAAACCTTATATCGGGGCTCGCCGTTTATAACTTGGAAAAAGTTTTATTAGTTACAAATGATCTTGGACCAAAAGCTGGTGGTATCGAAACTTTTATTCTCGGACTAATCTCCGGATTACCAAAGAATTCATTAGTGGTTTATACATCTTCCCAACCGGGTGCTGCTGAGTTTGATAAACAATTATTTGAAAAACATGGAGTTGAGGTAATTCGAGATCGCGCCAAGATATTACTGCCAACACCACGCATTAATAAAAAAGCAGCCAAGATCTTAAAGCAACACCAGATAACTAGAGTTTGGTTTGGAGCAGCTGCGCCATTAGCATTGATGTCAGATAATTTAAGAGCTGCTGGTGCAAAACATATCATCGCACTTACTCATGGGCATGAGTTGTGGTGGGCTCGTATTTTTATCCTTAAATCCTTGATGCAAAAAATCGTAAAACAGGTGGATTACTTAGGCTATTTAGGGGAGTATACAAAGAGTATTTTAATAAAATTAGATAGTAGCGAGGCTAAATTTGTTCAGATTGCACCAGGAATAGATACTGAGTATTTTTCGCCACGGTCTAAAAACCAAGAGTTAATTCTTAAACATAGACTTGATCAAAGAAGAGTAATAGTTTCAGTCGGACGCCTAGTACACCGTAAGGGACAAGATCAATTAGTTGAGGCCCTGCCAAAGGTATTAATTAAATATCCAGATGCAGTTTTATTATTTGTTGGTGATGGACCAATAAAAAATATGTTAAAAAACTCAGCTAGACAATTAGGTGTTACCAACAGTATTGCGTTCACTGGAAAAGTTTCACACGGTGATTTGCCAGATTATATAAGCCTAGGTGAAATATTTGCTATGCCGGTTAGATCAAGATTTTTTGGATTAGAGGTTGAAGGGTTAGGTATTGTTTATCTAGAAGCTAGCGCATGTGGTCTGCCGGTAATTGCTGGTAATTCAGGTGGCGCACCAGATGCAGTCCTCAAAGATGTTACTGGCCTAGTCGTTGATGGTACTAGCTCAGGTGAGATTGCAGATGCAATCTGTAAATTACTAGATGATCCAATACAAGCAAAACAAATGGGACAGGCTGGTAGAGGCTGGGTAATTGATAATTGGCAACTATCAATTTGGTCAGATAAATTTAATAAATTATTACTGAATAATTAATTTTTCAGAGATAGCAATACTCACAGCTTGTGCTCTATTGGCAGCTTTAAGTTTTCGATAAATTGCAGCCAGGTGGGATTTAATTGTTGCCTCACTTAAAAACAGAATACTTCCCATAGTTGATGCGGTTGCACCTGTAGAAAGCAGTTGCAGCACCTCTAATTCTCGCTCAGTTAGGCCAAAGTCGGTCCGCTTGGCAGAGTCTTTAAAACTACCTAGTTTTATGAAATTTTTCGGATCTTTTAGGACTGTATTTATGACCTCAATTAAATTTTCTATCGGGGAGCCTTTAGTTATGTATGCCCGAGCACCAGCAGATTTAGCTGTTATAAGAGTATCTAAATCATCTTCCATAGTTAAAACTACAAAAGCACAGTTTGGATTTTGAACCACACCTACTTTGATTAATTCGATACCACTAGCAGATCCAAGATTTAAATCAACAATGCAGATATCTGGTGTAGATGAGTTTAGAAGTGCGGCCCCCTCACTTAGGGATGAGGCTTCACCAATGACACTTATCTCAGCCTTATTTAGGGCTTGGCTTAATCCTTTTCTGATAAGTGGATGATCATCAACTAAAACTACCTTTATCAATTTAATATGATTTCAACTTTTGTGCCATCAGTAGTTGAATCTATATCTACCTTAGCACCAATTAAATGCATACGCTCACTTACTCCAGTTAGGCCATAACTACCATTTCTACCCTTGGCACCTCCGGACCCATTATCAATAATTGTTATCTTCTTTGGATCTAAGTTGATAGTGATTTTGGAACATCCAGAGTGACGCCTAGCATTAATAACTAGCTCTCTGATTGCTCGCAGTACATCAAATTTATTAGTTGGATCTAATTGTATTTGGCCAATAATTATAAATTTGATATCAGAATTTTCTAAAATTGAGCCAACTTGTTCACTTATTTGAAGAGTTGAAGATTTACTTGAATTATTTCGCAGCTCAAATATTTCATCACGAACTTGCTTTATAACACCAGTAAGAGTGGAGCGAATTTCTCTAATCACCTGGCGATTATTATTGTCTAGGCTGGGATCACCTACTACTTGATCTAGTTGATATCCAACTGCAGCAAGCTCTTGCGCCAAACCATCATGAAGCTCTCGAGCAAGTCGAGATCGTTCAGAGTTAGGCGAAGAGTTCATCAATCTCGCGAGCAAACTGTTGCGAAACAACATGTCGCTTGACTGATAACTTGGCAGTTAATTGACCGCCGGCAATGGTGAAATCAACTGGCAGAATCGTAAATTTTCTAATTGATTCAGCACGGCTAACTGCCTTATTTGTTTCATCAACTGCCGTCTGAATTACATCTATTAGCGTTGGATCCTTAGCTAAGTCAGCAATGGATGCACTCTCTTTTTTATTTGCAACTGCCCACGGCTTAATTGAATCTGGATCTAAGGTAATTAGTGCTGCAATAAATGGTTTGTTGTCGCCAACCACCATGCATTGGCTAATCAGTGGATGTGAGCGCAAGCGATCTTCTAGAACAGCTGGTGCTACGTTTTTACCACCTGCGGTAACAATTAATTCTTTCTTACGGCCGGTAATAGATAAGTAACCCTCTTCATCTAACTGTCCAAGATCTCCTGATCTAAAGTAACCATCGGAGGTAAATACCTCAGCGTTAGCAGCATCATTTTGCCAGTAGCCATTCATCACGATTGCGCCTTTAATTAAAACTTCACCATCTTCTGCAATCTTTATTGTGGTGCCAGGAATTGGCTTACCAACTGAACCAACCTTATGTGAAGTGGTTAAATTCAAAGTTGCACCTGCAGTAGTTTCCGTTAAACCATAACCTTCCAGAACTCTTACGCCAGCGCCTCGATAGAAATGGCCCAAGCGGTCACCAAGGGGAGCTCCTCCTGAAATTGCAGCTTCCACCCGGCCACCTAAGCCAGTTCGAATTTTTGAATAAACTAATTTATCAAATAGCGCGTGCTGCAATTTAAGAAGTGGTGAAATCTTTTTACTGTCTAGAGATTTACTATACGCAATTGCAACCTCAGCAGCTTTATGGAAAATTTTGCCCTTGCCCGCTGCTTGCGCTTTGGCTTCCGCACCGTTGTAAATTTTTTCAAATATTCTAGGTACAGCTAAGACGAATGTTGGCTTAAATGAAGCAAGATCTGCGGGCAACTTCAGTAGATCACTGCAATGACCAAGATGTAGTCCAGCAGTAATAGAACCGATCTGAACCATTCTGCCGAAAACGTGGGCAACTGGTAAGAAAAGAAGGGTTGATCCACCTGATTTTAGGAATAGATCACTTGCACCATTTACAACATTTCCACACTCAGAAAGAAAGTTTCCGTGAGTAAGTTGTACACCTTTTGGCTTTCCAGTTGTACCGGATGTATAAATTAATGTCGCAAGAGTTTCCGGCTTCAAATCTGCCCTACGTTTATTTATCTCTTCCTCACTTACGTCTTTTCCTTCATGAGCTAAGGTGGCAAGTGCGTTATAGGTAATATTCCAAATGTTTTTACAAGTTGATGGCATAACTGGTTGGACTAACTCTACCAATGCTGGCGTTTCCACAATTATGGCGACTGCTCCTGAGTCGGTGAGAATCCACTCAACTTGTTCAGCACTTGAGGTTTCATAGATAGGAACAGGAACTGCTCCGGCATACCAGATTGCAAAATCTAAAACTGTCCACTCGTAACGAGTTTTTGCCATAATGGCAACACGGTCACCAAATTTGATCCCAGAAGCAATTAAACCTTTAGCAACAGATTTAATTTCCTCTTCATAATCTTTCGCAGTTACCGGCTGCCAGCCATTACCCATTGGGCGGGATACCAAAATACGTTGTGGCTCCATAAGAGCTCGATCGGCAATTAGGTTAGTTAGGTTGCCAGTGGTCGCGGGTGGAACTAGTGCTGGAATGGTTATCTGATTCATGGTCACACGCTACTGGCAGGGGGGCGTATTTTGCTAGAGCCCAACCCATCTTTTTACTGGTGTTTAGCAACTGGGTTACTTCAGGGTAACCTAGCGTCATGTCTAATCCAACTAGTTCAACCGTTTCGATATCCGCATCCGCTGATGAGGTAAGAGCGGTGTTATTTGATATCGCAAATTACCCAAGCTGGTCGAGCTCATTTAAATCAGCAACAGTTTTGGTGAGTGATGCTGATGGTAGGGCCACTCAGGTAAAACTCAGCGTTGACGCCGGCGCGCTAAAGGACAAACCAACATTAAATTACGATTGGTCAGGCTTTCCAGATCGAGTTGATTTCTCATTAGAGGATGCTGATTTGTTAACTGAAATGAGTGGGGCTTTCATTATTAAAGATAATGGCGATGAAACTGAAGTTACTTTCGAAATGACCGTAGCACTTTCAATGCCAGTGCCCGAGATGATGCGCACTAAGGCAGAAAAAGCAACCATTGACCTGGCTTTAAAGCAGTTAAAGGAAAAACTGGAAAATTAATTTGAGCAATCAAATTCCCAGCTCAGCTATAACAATTGGTATTGATATCGGTGGTACCAAGATTCTTGGTGGGCTAGTTGATAGTTCAGGAAATATCTTATCCGCTACCAGACGAGATACGCCTAAAGCAGGTGGTGATGAGCTCTACCTTCAAATATGTGAGGTTATTAGAGAGCTAAATAGTAAATCTGAAGCATCCGGAATTGGAATTAGCTGCGCTGCTTTAATTTCTTCAGATCGTAAAACTGTGATCTCTGCTCCAAACATTTCAAATTGGAATTTTGTAAATTTAGGAGAACGCTTAGAACGAGATTTTTCTCTGCCAATAGTTGTTGAAAATGATGCTAATGCTGCAATGTGGGCTGAGTATAAATTTGGAGCTGCTAAAGGTTTTAATCCAGTTATGTTTTTTATTATTGGCACAGGCATGGGTGGGGGATTTGTGGTCGATG